>CAMMNR010000093.1 GCA_946498265.1 uncultured Clostridium sp.
TATACAAAAGATTCTTCTACTTCTTCTATTTTATTTATCTGTGTTTCTAATTCTTCTGGGAATACTTTCTTTCCATTTTTTAAAACTATCATATCTTTTTTTCTTCCTGTTATAAACAAAAATCCATCTTTATCAATATATGCTAAATCTCCAGTATAAAACCATCCATCTTTTAATACTTCTTTGGTTCTTTTCTCATCCTCATAATATCCAATCATTACATTTGGTCCTTTTACAGCTAATTCTCCAATTCCATTTTTATCTTTATCTACAATTTTTATTTCTGTATGTCTCATTGGAAATCCTATAGAACCTGCTCTTTGATATTTATCATTTTCAGCTGCTATAACTGGCGATGTTTCTGTTAGTCCATATCCTTGGACCAAGTGTATTCCAAAGTTTTCAAATCCTTGTGCGACTTCTTTATCAAGTGGTGCTCCACCTGAGATTATAAATCTCATTTTTCCTCCTAATTGGTCTATTATTTCTTTGAACACTTTTCTTCTGATATCTATTCCTAATTTTAGCAAAAATTGTGTTATCTTTATTCCCATATTCACGATTTTTTCTTTTCCCTGTTTTTTTATTTCTTTTTGAATAGTTTGATACATTTTGTCTACTAAAATTGGAACTCCTACAAATAATGATACTCCATACTCATTTAAATTTTCTTTTATATATCTTAATCCATCTGGAAATACTGTTTTTATCCCGCTTGATAGCATAACTAACAATCCAGTTGAACCAAATATATGATGAAATGGTAAAAATGCTATATTTATATCTGTTGGTCTAAAATCTTCTACTATTTGCATATCATATATGTTTGTTGCAATTCCATATTGTGAAAGCATTACCGCTTTTGCTTGCTCTGTTGTTCCAGATGTAAATAGTAAAACACTCATTTTTTCTTTGTCTATTTCCATATCTATATATTTATTATTTCCATTTTTTATTAACTTCTTACCTTTTTCTATTAATTCATTTATACATATATACCCTTCTAAATTTGACATACATATATATTTTTGAATTTTTGTTTTTCCATTGTCTTTAATTTGTTTAATTTCATCTAGATTTTTTTCATCAAATATAACTGCATCTGGTTGGCTTCTTATTAAAGATAATTCTAACTCTCCTATTTGTAACCCTTTGTCCAATGGAATTGAAACTATATTTCCTAATAAATTTGTAACATATGTTAAAGCCCATTCATAACTATTCTTGCCGATAATAGCTATTCTCTTATCACCAAGTCCTAAATCTAACAAGGCTGTTCCTAGAGCATTTATATCATCTAAAAATTCTTTATATGTTATTTCTTTATATTCTACTTCCTTTTCTTCTTTTTTTGTCTTAATAGTAAATGCTATATTATTCGGATACAGTTTGACGGAGTTGTATATAATCTCCTTGATATTTTCAAATCTTGGAACTTCTCTTAACTTGTTCTTTTCCAATTTTTTCCCTTCCCTTCTTTTTAAGGTTTAAATTTGTAAAATAAATTCACATCCACAAATTCCGCACCTTTTCGACATTGATATCTATATAATCTAGTATCGAATACTAGATTATCATATCAAAAATACTTTGTCAATAGTTGACTAAGTTTTCTAATCATGATAATATATTTATGTTAAGGAGAGTGTTAAATTTGGAAAAAATAGATGATTCTATATATAAATCTGTATCAAAATTTCATATTCCTAGATGGAAAGAATTTCCCACAATTGACTTATATGCCGACCAACTTGTAAGCTATTTAGATACTTTTTTGGGTAAATATTTTCAAGATGATAATATTACAAATAATAAAGATAATAAAATTATTACTAAAACAATGATTAATAATTATGTAAAACAAGGAATCTTAGATGCTCCTGTTAAGAAAAAATATAATAAAATTCATATTGCTAAATTATTTGTTATTTGTACTTTAAAACAGGTTTATAGTATTAATGATATAAATGAATTAATTAATTTGGCTACTAAAAATTTTCCTATTAAAAGGGCTTATAATACTTTTTGTAATGAATTGGAAAATTCTATTTTTGTTATTTTTAGTGTTAATGATTATACTTTTGATAAAAGATTGTCTCAGGAACAATATATTTTGAAAAATGTTACTCAATCTATTGCTAATAAACTTTATGTAAAAAAAGTGGTTTTGTAAGAGCATATAAGCTATTAAAATCAAAGCCTTCTTTTTCGTAATCTCTTTGTTCAAAATTGCAAAGCCTTTTATTATTAGTATTTTTATATTTATTTATATTATATTTATTATCCTTAAACTTTTCTTCAATAGGGTATTGAAGTTTTGTTGGGGAGGGTATTAAACTTTTGTTAAATAGGGTATTTAACTTTTCTTCAATAGGTATTAGTTTTCTAATATCTACTTCTTTACTATTTTCTTTATATACCATTTCAATATTTATATAACCTTTATCTTTTAATGAATTTACTAGCTTTGATACTTGTGTTACTGATATATTTAAAAGTTCGCTTATAGTTTTATTGGTACAAAAGCAATATTGTTTTTCTTGACTTAAAAATATTGCAAGTGAATATATATGTTTTTCTTTATCACTTAAATTTTTGTCTGTTAATATTTCTATTGGAATCCATAATCCTTTTAAATTTAAATTTGACATTGCCATCCCCTCCTCTCTTTCAAATTCGTTCGCTCTATTTTAGCTTTATTTTCGTTTTTGATATATAAGTAATATAAGTTTATATCTTAAAATTGCAGATAAAAAATTTCAAAAAAAATCGCCTTGAACTTATTTCTAAATTCAAAGCGTAAATTTTTATTATAGCGTTATTTTATAGGAACATTAATGTGTGCTTTTGCAATACATATTTTATTTTTTATAATATAACATTCTACATAATGATTTCCTGCAAAATTAGATGTTTCATGATTTTTTACATTTTCTTTTGATTTAAATATCTGCCCCCTTATGCAATTATATTGTTCAGCTAAAGAACCATCGTTCTTAACTTTCCAAAGAACTTCGTAAGCATTCGGTGCATTAATATTTTTTATAAAAAAGTCTAGAGAACAACCTATTTCAACTTTTTCATGCTTATTTAAAATATCGGATAAGTATTTAAATTGTCCATTTTTATTTGTTACTTTACAATCTATTTCTACAAAACAAGTAGTTACTTGTGCTGGATATATATTTTCAATAAATTCTTCTGTATCATCATATTCATACAAATTTTTAGAATAATTATATGTTATTGCCAAACTTCTTGCAGATTCATTTAAATTTGTATTCCAGTAACCATGATTGAAAAAATCATACCATGCATCTTTTGCTTGTTTTTCTGTGCAATCGCTATTGAACAATATATTCAATTTTGATATATAAGTATTTAGCCTATTATATAGATTTTCTAATTTGTCTCTATCTTCCTGTACTAATAATAAACTTTGTGAACTATCAGTAGGATTATACACCTCTTTATTATACATTAGTCTATTTCTTATTGCACAAATTGTATAATAAAACATTTCATCAATTCTAGAATAGTCTTGTATTTTTTCATCACATAATACAGTTTGTATTAAGCCACCTGGCATATTCCAAGAGTCGCGTGATTTACAGAATGTTTTGCTTAATCTTATTGCCTGTCTTAATTTTTCACCATTTATTCCTATTTCTTCTTTAAACCAATTATTTATTGCTCTCGGATCTCTTGGTCTCCATTCACTTCCTGCATGTTCATATTTATAGCTATCATCGTATTCATTCTTTATTCTTTTATAAATAGCAAAATCAATGTGGTAATTATCGGAATATTCAATTCTTACACAATTAGTTTTTGCTACTGGTTCATTTTTAAAATTAGTACATTTTCTTTTTAATGAATCTACTACTACATTTTTTATTGCTATTGCCCCTATATCTCCAATATTTGTTTCATCAAATACTATTGCAATATCAATATCATAATCATTTTTATCATTTTGAATAACTGTTGACATTGCTACACTGCCTTGTTCTATGGTTTCTGCTATTTTGTAATCTGTTTTATTTTCTTCATTATATTCTTTTAGTCCATCTTTAAGTCTATCAATATTTAGCTTTTTCTTTTCTCTAAGCTTACTCGTTTCCTCTTTTGGCAACACTACCTCATTATAGTAAAATTTCTTCATTTCTTTTTCTAAATCATACATTTGCTTCTTTCACATCCTCTACTTTTATAAGTTTTCCTTTATTTTTACCATTAATTACAATTCCCCACGGATATTTTATATCACTTTGATTTTCAAATTGATAAGATATTATTTCTGGAATCCTTGTAGTATCTACACTTCTTTTTCCTATTTCTAATGCCAAACAGCTTTGACTTGAACATATTACATTTATGCTTTTTATATTGTTTAACTTTTGTAAAATTTTTTCAATCAAATCAAAAATATTATTTACATATTCATTCAGTTGCTCTTTATATCTAATTGTATTGTCACAAGGATTGTCTACTTCTAACTTAATAATATTGCATTCATCTTCAAATTGCTTTAATTGTACATCTGTAATATTTCTAGTTATTGAAATAGCTATAACTATATTATTTTTATTTACATCTATATCTTCTAACTTTGTTTTCAAATTTAATTTGGAATACTTTTTATTCTTTTTGTGTTCAAGTTTATAATAATCATTTGTATCTATTTTATCAAATTCATAATAATAATTTATTTCTCCTCTTTCTAACAAAGTTCCTGCATACATTATAAACGGAATAGGTGCTATTCCTGTGTATCCTCTTTTTCTTTCTATTGTTTCATTTTTAAATGCATTTACTTGTTCTTCTATTTCCGCCAATATACATTCACAGCTCTCTTTATCTAATCTATTACAAAAAATCTTGTTGTATATATTTACAAAATTAATTTCCCTCTCTCTAAAATCATTTATAATATCTTTTTTCTTTTTTAAATATGGCTCTATTCTTTGCCTCATATACCCATTAATATTTAAAACATATATTTTTCTTTTTGAATAAAAATATAGAATTATAGCAACTATTATTAAAAATGCTCCAAAAAAGAAATAGAACAAATTAAAATCTTCAACAAGTTCATTAATATCATTTCTATTATTTATAATTGCAACAATTTTTAGTATTGTATCTTGCCAATTGCCTGATGCAAGGCTTATTAAGCTTAAACCTGCTGTGAATACAGTACCTAAAAAACTCTGTTCCTTTTTTCCATTTATAAATTTGAAGCCAATATATAAAGCTCCACATATTATTATTGCAACAAGTATATAATTCATCATCTCACTCTCCATTTAAGCTACATTTTAACATATTTTTACATTTTTGTCATTATCTTAATAGCAAAAAATAGAGAAATATCTGAAAAATTAAGACATTTCTAAGAAAGGCGTTTTGCTAAGTTAGTCTCCGAAGCAAGTGCAAAACACATGTCACTCGCTTTGCTCGGACGAATTAAGGTAGCCTAATTATTCTATTCATCTTCATTATTTTCAATTTCCTCAATATCTTTTATGTGCAATTCAATATCTTCTGCTCTAGGTAATTGAGATTGTAAATATTCAGGAATATCTTCTAATAATTTATATTCGCTAACTCCAATAGGCTTATTTATATCTTTTAATGCATATTCTGCTGTAAAGTTATCTTTTCCTTTACATAGCAATAATCCAATAGTTGCATTATCCTCTTTATCTTTTACCAAATCATCTACTGCTGATAAATAAAAATTGAGTTGTCCTGCATCTGTTGGCTCAAATTCTCTTGCTTTCAATTCAACTACTATATAACATTTTAATTTTAAATGATAAAAAAGTAAGTCTATAAAATATTCTTTTCCTCCAACCTCTAATTTATATTCACTTCCAACAAACGCAAATCCTTTTCCTAGCTCTATCAAAACATCCTTTATTTTATTTATCATTGCATTTTCTATCTGTAATTCTTTAACTTTTCCTTTTATAGAAATAAAATCAAATAAATATGGATCCTTCATAGTTTGAGTAGCTAAATCACTTTGTACACTTGGTAATGTTATGTCAAAATTTGTTATTTTTTCTGCTAATGCTTGTCTTTCATAAACTTTTCCATTAATTTGCATTTTTAACATATTTGAAGACCAACCATTTTGTACAATTTCTTTTATATACCATTTTCTTTCTTCAAAATCATCTACTTTATCCATTAAAATAATATTATGATACCATGTAATTTGTGCAAGAACCTCTTGCACAAATTCAAAATCTGGATATTCTTCTGCGAATTTTCTCATATACTTTAAATTTCTCACTGAAAATCCTTTTATTTCAGGAAATTCTAATTTTAAATCCATTGACAAATTATCAATAAATTTATTTCCCCATTGACTATTCTCTAAAATTATTTTTCCAATATGCCAATACATAAACATTAATTCTTTGTTTACTGCATAAATAGCTTTATATTGAGCATTTAGTACTTCTTGCTTAATATTTTCTAATAATGATTTATATTTATTAATATCTATTTTATTATCCATTTTACCTTCTTTCTAATTTAGCAGATGATGTCTGCCAAATTACATTTTCTACTTTATTAGCTATTACTATATCATAAAATTCAAAAATTTTCCATTAAAATCATAAAGTTTTAAATATATATTAACTCTTTCAATACAAATTCCTCTGCTTGATTTTTTATAGAGTTCATAGTTCCTACCCAGTAAAGCATATCAGTATTTTTCACATCTTCGGTCAAATTGCTTTTAGCTTTCAAATCTTCAATAATTTGATTAACTCTTTTATGTTCTTTTAAATAGTTTAATCTCATTCTTCCATATTTATTCAAATGTATTTTCTTTTGTTTTGGTAATACCAAATTTGGAATATAATAATCTCCTTGTCTTACATATTCTATTCCTGTTTTTTTATCAATAAAGCTTTCTTTTAATTCTTTGTTCTCCATAATTTTTAAATCTCCTCTCAATTTTTAAATTTTAATT
>CAMMNR010000094.1 GCA_946498265.1 uncultured Clostridium sp.
AACAATACGCAATAAAAACTGGTAATCATCCTGCTGAATTTACACAAAATAATATTGCCACATTTAAAAAGCAATTAAAAATGCTTGGACTTTCTTTTGATTGGGATAAAGAAATTTCAACTTGTGACCCTAATTTCTATAAATGGACACAATGGATTTTTAAACAATTATATAATGATGGCTTAGCTAAATTAATTGAAATGCCAGTTAACTGGTGTGAAGGATTGGGTTGTGTTCTATCAAATGACGAAGTTATAGATGGAAAAAGTGAAAGAGGTGGATTCCCTGTTGTTCGTAAAAATATGAAACAATGGGTTCTAGATATTCCTAAATATGCTGATATTTTATTAGATGGCTTAGATGAAATAGATTGGCCTGAATCTACTAAAGAAATTCAAAGAAATTGGATAGGAAAATCAGAAGGTGCAGAAGTTACATTTAAAGTTTATGGTTCTGATGATTTAGAATTTACAGTATTTACAACTAGACCAGATACTTTATTTGGAGCTACATATTGTGTTTTAGCACCTGAACTTGATTTAGTAAATAAAATTACAACTGATGCTCAAAAAGATGAAATTGAAAAATATAAAATTGATGCTGCCTCTAAATCTGATTTGGAAAGAACAGAATTAAATAAAGACAAGACAGGTGTATTTACAGGAAGTTATGCTATCAATCCTGTTAATGGCAAAAAAATTCCTATATGGATTTCTGATTATGTTCTTTCTACTTATGGCACTGGTTGTATTATGGCAGTTCCTGCTCATGACCAAAGAGATTATGAATTTGCTTCAAAATTTGGTATTGAAATTATACCAGTTTTAGAAGGAGGAGATATCTCTAAAGAACCATTTGTTGAAGACGGAAAACACATCAACTCAGAATTTTTAGATGGACTAAATAAAGAAGATGCTATTTCTAAAATGATTAAATACTTAGAAGATAATCATATAGGTAAAAAGAAAACTAATTATAAACTTCGTGAATGGATTTTTGCAAGACAACGTTATTGGGGAGAACCAATTCCAATAGTATTTTTAGATGATGAAATGAGAGCATTGGCTGATGAAGACTTACCTTTAGTATTACCAGAACTAGAAGATTATGCCCCATCAAAGACAGGAGCATCTCCATTAGATAAAGCTACTGACTGGGTTAATACAACATTTGAAGGAAAACCAGCAAAAAGAGAAACAAGTACAATGCCCGGTTCTGCTGGTTCTAGTTGGTATTTCTTAAGATATATAGATCCTAAAAATGATGATGAATTTGCTAATAAAAAACTACTTGAATACTGGATGCCAGTTGATTTATATGTTGGAGGTCCAGAACATGCTGTAGGACATCTTCTATATTCAAGATTTTGGAATCATTATTTATATAATAAAGGTTATGTTCCTGTAAAAGAACCATTTGCTAAACTTCGTCATCAAGGTATGATTTTAGGAACTAACGGAGAAAAAATGAGTAAATCTAAAGGTAATGTAATAAATCCTGATGATATGGTAAAACAATATGGTGCAGATAGTCTAAGAATGTATGAAATGTTTATGGGCCCTATCGACAGTGCCAAACCTTGGGATCCAAATGGAATTGAAGGAACTAAAAAATTCTTAGACAGAGTTTGGAGATTATACACTGAATCAGATAAAATTCAAGATAAAGAAAATGCAAATCTAGAAAGAGATTATCATTACACTGTAAAAAAAGTAACAAATGATTATGAAACTATGAATTTCAATACTGCAATATCTCAAATGATGATTTTTATAAATAATGTTTATAAAGAATACATCTTCCCTAAAGAATATGCAGAAGAATTTTTGAAATTACTAAATCCTGTAGCTCCTCATATTACTGAAGAACTATGGAATATGTTAGGTCATAATAATACTATAGCATATGAAAAATGGCCAACATATGATGAAAGTAAAACAGTTTCTAATCAAATTACTTTACCAATTCAATTTAATGGTAAATTGAAAGGTACTATAAGTATTAGCGTTGATGAAGATGAAAGTTCTGTAAAACAAAAAGTTCATGAAGCTATAGATTCTAAATTAGAAGGAAAAACTATTGTTAAAGAAATTTATGTAAAAAATAAAATTTACAATATTGTTGTTAAATAGAGGGGACGTTCCTTTAATCCCTAAAATTGGGGAACAAAGGGACGGACCTTTTTTACTATTTTGGGGACGCGTCCAAAAAGGGAATTTTCAATTTATACTAGTCATATTTTAATTTTTATAAAAATTCTCAGCCTAAAAAAACAGAGGTATTATATATAAATTTTATTAATTACGAATGTGAATGTAAGAATATTATAAATTCTAAAATTTATATATAATACCTCTGTTTAATTATCGTAAAAAATATTTAAAAGTGAAATATCAAATTTTTATAAAAATCTCCCTTTTTGGACGCGTCCCCAAAATGGTAAAGAATGTCCGTCCCTTTGTTCCCGAATTTTAGGGATTAAAGGAACGTCCCCTATTGTTACAAAAATGTAACTAATATTTAATACTTTTGAAATACATTAATCTACTTTTTATAGTATAATATATGATGAAATATAATATATATTAAGGAGATTTTTGATGAGTATAGAATCAGATTTAAAAAAAGATGGAATAGAAGTTATCGGACCATTAGATACTTTAAAAATTAATTCTTTAGCAAGAAATATATCTATAAAACTATGTGAGACTTTTCCAAATTTTGGTCTAAACCAGAATGAACTTTTTATAAAATTATCAAGATTAAATATGTATAGAGCTAAAATGCCTGATGGAATGGCTGAAGCTAACTATTTTTATAAAAATGAGTCTATATATTTTAATGAACACATACCTGAAGAAGATATTGAAGAGTTTGCTATACATGAATGCATACATTATATTCAAGAAGTTAAAGACAAGCATAATTATTTAATAAGAATGGGGCTTTGTGATTATACAGAGTTTAAAACTTATGGCTTGGGATTAAATGAAGCAGCTGTTCAATTGATGTCTTCAAAAATAAATGCAATTCCTAAAGAATATGTAAAATATTTTGGAATTAGTTTTGAAACTACTAGCCCTTCATATTACCCTTTGGAATGTTGTTTAGTTAATCAATTGGCTTATTTTACTGGAGAAGATGTTTTGTTTGAAAGTACTATAAATAGCAATGATAATTTTAAAATTAAATTATCTGAAATTATCTCTCCTAAGGCTTTTACGGCTATTCAAAATGCTATTGACGAAATATTATTAGATGAAGAAAATATTATAAAACTTAATAATAAAATAGCTGAAGTTGATGATAGAAATAAAAAAATTGATGGTATGGTTCAAAAAATAGATGAATTGAAAAATGAAATAACTTTGACTTTTTTGAGAACACAAAACTTGATTATTTCTAGTTATTTTGATAGAACTTTTAATGATATAACCAACTTGGAACAAGTTGAAAATTATAGAAAGAAATTATATAATTTTAAAGATTATTTAGGATTTGCAGAAGGTTATACTTTCTTTAATGATTACTATGTTCAAAAAATGAATGAACTAGAAAATAAATATAATGCTATAGAAAATGGCGAAGTTGAACTTGCATTAAAACTCATTACTAAAAAAGAAAATAAACTAATTGCACTATTTAAAGCTATTAAAAAATTAATCTTTGGTGAGAAAACTCAAAAAGATAGTGATTTAGCTTAGTAAAATTTGATATTATATTCTAATTTATTTAAATATAAAAATTTAAAGGTAGTTATAATAAAAAGCCGTATTTAGAATAAATTTGACTTTTACTATAACTACCTTTAGATATTATACTTTCGTCTGCAACATAACTATCTTAAGTATTGATTTTCATATTTAATTTAACAAAATTATATTATTTATCAATTTTTATATTTTTTCAGTTCTAACTATATTTCTTTTTCTTATAGTATTAATTTAAGTTTTCTAAAATACTTTTAGCAGATTCTCTACCTGATTTTGCTGCCCAAGCTACAGTTCCTTTTTCTCCTGCTAAATCTCCTCCAGAATAAATTTTAGGATTTGATGTCTGGTATTTTTCATTTATTTTTACATTTCCCCATTTATTTAATTCTAATCCAAGATTTGATACAAAATCTTCTGGTTTTGAACCAAGAGCCATAACAATATAGTCGATATCTTCTACATAATTACTATTTTCTATATTTACTGGAACTAATCTACTTTCTCCTTCTTTTTCTACAAGTTCAGTTTTTATTAATTCCATTTTCTGAACTTTTTCATTTCCTAAAACTTTTACAATATTATGTTTAAATAAAAATTCTACTCCTTCATTTATTGCATCTTCAATTTCCTTATTTTCTGCTGGCATTTGTTCTCTAGCTCTTCTATAAACTACTTTTACCTTATCTGCACCTAATCTTTTTATAGTTCTAGCACAGTCCATTGCTACATTTCCACCACCTATTACAGCTACCTTTTTTCCTTTGTATGATGGATGTAAATTATATTCTAATAGTTCATTTCCTCCATATACACCGTCTAAATCTTCTCCTTCTATTCCCATTCTAGAAGATTTATTTGCTCCAATAGATAAAAATATAGCATCATATTTTTGCTCTAAATCTTTTAATTTCAAATTTTTTCCCAATTCTTGATTATATTTTACATTTATACCTAAATTTAATATCTGGCTTACTGTTTCTTTTACTATTTCTTTTGGAAGTCTAAAATCAGGTATACCATACATTAAAAGTCCACCTAAATAATCATATTTCTCATATATAGTTACATTTACTCCATTTCTTGCTAAAAAAGCAGAACATGTTAATCCTGCTGGACCTCCACCAATAATAGCAACTTTTTTATCAGAATTAGTGTTGTTTTGCACAATCTCATTTTTATAACACTCTAATAAAGTATGTTTTTCTTCTAATATTGCTTTATCAAAAACAAATGCTTCTAGTTCTCCTATCGATACTGGCTCTCCTTTTATTCCTCTAACACAAGAACCTTGACATTGTTTTTCATGTGGACATATTCTACCACAAACGCCTTGTAATACTGTAGTTTCTGATAATACTTTATATGCTTCAAAATATTTTTCTTCTTTTACTAGTTTTATAAATTCAGGTATATTATTATTTAATGGGCATCCTTTCAAAGAACATGGCTTTACTTTACAATTTAAACAATAATTTGCTTTTTCTTTTATTTCATCTAACATTTCAATATAACCTCCATTACATTTATACTAGTTTTCTCTTTCTCTGTCAATTGATTTGACTTCTTTGTATAATAAACTTTTTAGATAAAAAATCAAATAATATAAATCCTATTCATCATTAAATTGATTCATTACTAGTTGTAAATCTTTTATAAAATCAATTTTTTTTGTTTCATCTCTAAGTAAAGCTGCTGGATGCCATGTTGGCATATATTTTATTCCCTTCTTCTCTACCCATTTTCCTCTTGATGATGTAATACCGTATTCTTTTCCTAAAATATTTTTTAGGGCTACACTTCCTAATAATACTATAATTTTAGGTTTAACTAAAATCACTTGATTTCTTAAATAATTCATACATGCTTCACATTCATCATTTTCAGGATTTCTATTTGCTGGTGGTCGACATTTTACTATATTTGCTATATAAACGTTTTCTCTATCTATACCAACTGTTTGGAATGCCAAATTCATTAATTTTCCTGCTCTTCCAACAAAAGGTTCTCCGCAACCTATCTTCATCTGCTCCAGGTCCTTCACCAATAAACATTAAATCCGCTTCTTTATTACCTGTCCCAAACACAATATTTTGTCTTGTTTTATATAACTTACATTTATTACAACCTATAATTGACTTTTCTAAATCTTCCCAATTATCAAACATATCTATTACTCCTATTTTGTGCCAAAGGGGAAGGGCTATTTTGGCACATTTTTTATAATTCTTTTTTATTCATATCTTTTTTATAATTTAAGTGTGCCAAAATAGCCCGTCCCCTTTGGCAACACAGTTTTCTAATAATTTTATCTTTATTTTCTCATTTGTATCTATTCTTGCTTTTGTACCTATTGGAATTACTGTTTTTGTTTCTGTATGTCCAAAATTATTTGATTTTATTATTGGAAAATTATAATCTTCACCTATTACATCTAATACAATTTGTTCCAATGAAATTCCACTTTCATGTTCATAGTTTCCTATCCATAATCCTTTGATTTTGTCAAATATTCCATTTTGTTTCATATAATATAAAAAGTTACTTGCTAATGCTGGACCTGTTTCAAATCCTAATTCCTCTAAAAACAGAATTTTATCTGTAAAATCTATTGAATATTTACCTGCAACCATTCCTCTTATTAGACTCAAATTTCCGCCTATAAGTTCTCCTTCTACTTGTCCTTTTTTTATTGTTTTATATTCTTCATTTTCTTTTCCTATTTCTAGACTGGCATCTACGAATCTTTTTATTACTTCTTTATAACTATAATCCGTTTCATCTGTCGCTATTGTTTTAAAATTTGTCCCACTAAATGTTACTAATCCAGTTTTTTGTGTTATCATATTTGTTATAGATGTTATGTCACTATAACCACAAACTATTTTAGGATTATTTTTTATCAATTCATAATCTAAATATTCAAAAGTAGAATTAGAATTTTCTCCACCTTTAGCACACCATATCATTTTTACTTCTTTATCTCTAAACATATCGTTTATATCTTGTGCTTTTTCCTTTGCAGTACTACTGTAATTATTTGCATTTGAAAATATGTTTTTAGAAAACTTCACTTTAAAACCATCTTTTTCTACAATCTTTCTTGCATTTTCTAATTCTTCTATATTCTCTCCTACTATTGGATTTGATGGTGCTACAACTCCTATGGTATCACCTTTTTTTAATCTATTAGGTATTATCATTATTTTTCACTCCTTTCAACATGGGACGAGGATAGGGAATTTGGGGACGGGGGTTTTTTTCCCTGTTGTTGCCAAAG
>CAMMNR010000095.1 GCA_946498265.1 uncultured Clostridium sp.
AGTGGTGATGCATTTTGAATAATAGTAAACAAGAAAAAATAAAAGACACAAAAGAAGAATACAAAATAAAAGATATTTTTGCAAAAAATTCAGAACTAAATGTAAACGAAATTATAAAAAAATCTTTTCTAGTAAACCTTAGAACAAGCAAATGGAATTAATGAAAAAATCGTCTAAAAATATAACAAAACTTGCCCAAATTTTTACAAGATATGTTATAATGGTTTTAGGCGATTGCTTAAAAGGAAGGAGTGAACTATGAACTTACCAATAAGCAATCAAAAAACAAAAACATTTAAAGTAGGTCTTTATATAAGGTTATCAAGGGAAGATGGTGATAAAGAAGAAAGTTCTAGTATAACAAATCAAAGAGAAATACTAAAAAGATTTGTAAATGAAAATGAAAACTTTTTTATAGTCAAAGAATATGTAGATGATGGATGGACAGGTACAAATTTTAATAGACCTTCGTTTAAAGAAATGATAAAAGATATTGAAAAAGGGATAATAGATACAGTTATAACAAAAGACTTATCAAGACTTGGAAGAGATTACATTGATACAGGGTATTATTTGCAAAGATATTTTCCAGAACATCAAGTTAGATATATTGCATTACTTGATAATATAGACACAATGGAAGATGCAGGAATGAGTGATATAGCACCATTTAAAAGTATTATCAATGATATGTATGTAAAAGATATATCTAAAAAAATAAGAAGTTCTCTAACAGAAAGAAGAAAAGCAGGAAACTTTTTAGGAGTGACAGCACCATATGGATATAGCAAAGATTCAGAAAACAAATATCATTTAGTTGTAAATCCAAAAGAAGCGAAAATTGTAAAAAGAGTTTTTAATTTATATTTACAAGGAAATGGATTAACAAAAATTGCACAAATCTTAACAAAGGATAATGTTCCAGTACCAGGAAAAGCAAGAAATATAGGAAAAACAAGACAAACAGTATTATATAATAGTTGGAAACAAACAACGATTAGGAGAATATTAGAAAACAGGGTATATCTTGGTGACTTAGTACAATTTAAAAGAAAAAATGTAAATTATAAATCAAAAATAAGAATCAATGTGCCAGAAGAAGATAGAGTGATTTGCAAAGGAACACATGAGCCAATAATAAAACAAGAGGATTTTGATAAAGTGCAAGAAATCTTAAAAGGAAATAAATCTTTTAAAGGAACAAAACATGATTATTTATTTAAAGGACTTCTATTTTGCGCAGAGTGTGGAGCAAGATTAAATGTAACATATTCAAACTATGCTTTAAAAAAATATGGAGAATATCGTTATACTACAATATGTTATAGTTATTCAAGATTATATAGTGATATTTGTACAAGACATTCCAACAGTATTCCAGTACTAGAAGAATTGTTAATCAAACATATTAAAGAAGTATGCCAAAAATACATTTCAAATGATTTACAAGATGAACTTGTGAAATTAGCAGAGCAAGAAAAAAGAAAAGAAAGACAAAAGTTTGACTATGTACAAAGAATAAAAGAGCTAGAACAAAAAATAGAAGATAATAGTTTATATATGAAGAACCTATATAAAGATAAAGTAAAAGGAATTGTATCAGAAGAGGATTATATAAATTTGACTGGAGAATTTGCAAAAGATAGAGATTCTTATATAAAAGAAAAATCAGAATTAGAAAAATTATTACAACAAAAAGATACAAAAAAGGAAGATATAAATAAATTAGAAAAACTAGCAAAAGAATTTATATCTTTGGAAAAACCTACAAAACAATTATTAAATGAGTTAATCGAAAAGATTACAATTTCAGAAAATCATGAAATTACAATTTATTATAAATTTAGTGAATTAAATCAATTTGAGAAAGATAAGAATAAAACTATAAAAGAAGCGGAAGTTGTGAATAATAGAAACAAAAAATATGAAGTAGCTTAAGATGTAAAGTTAAAATATATTTTTAACAGCCACATCACTAGCTACTTCATATTTGAATTTATCTAAAGCGCTCATTGCTTCTGGAACTAATTTTTTATTACTATTGTTTGCCATGTTTTTCACCTCCTGTATATATACATCTTAGAAAAAAACTATCGCTTTTTCTAATACTAGCATTTGCAAAAGGTGGGAAAAATAAACATGTAATATTTGGAAAAAATAAAATTTGATTTTTAAAAATAATATATGTATAATTATTTAGAAAAATGAAGAAAAAATGTATAACTATTTTGAGGAGTGAAGAAAAGATATGTATAAATTAATAGCTATAGATTTAGATGGAACAATGTTAAATAGTTATGGTATTGTAACTGAAAATACAAAAAAAGTAATAAAAAAAACGATAGAAAGAGGAACTGATGTAATAATAGCATCAGGAAGACCAATAGATTCCATAAAAGCAATTGCAAAAGAAATAGGGAGTGAAAAATATTTTATAGCTGGGAATGGAGCTCTTATTTATGATATCCAAAAAGATGAAATAATATATGAAAAATATATGACAAAAGAAAAAGTTTTAGAAATAATAAAAATATGTGAAGAAAATAGTATATCATATAATGTTTATACAGATAAAACAATATTAGCAAAAGCGTTAAAATATAATGTTTTATATTATCACAAAGAAAATTTAAAAAAAGAGGAAAGCAAAAAAACTAATATTAGTATAGTTGATAATATGTATGAATATGTAAAAAATATGCAAGAAGAAAAATTTTTAAAAATAACAATATGTGATGAAAATAGAAGTGTATTTTCTTCTATAATCAGGAAATTAAGAGAGATAAAAGGAATAGATGTTTTAGATGTATCACATATGTCAAGAAAAACAATAAAGCAAGGAAGTGAGGATATACCAATAGAATATTATTATACTGAAATTTCATTAGAAAATGTTGATAAATGGGATGCCATATTATATTTGATTGAAAAATTAAATTTAGACAAAACAGAAGTAATGTCAATAGGAGATAATATAAATGATAAAAAAATGATAGAAAATGCAGGTTTAGGAATAGCAATGCAAGGTTCAACACCGATAGTAACTGAAGTTGCAAATTATATTACAGATACCAATAATAATGATGGTGTTGCAAAAGCATTAGAAAAATTTTGTTAAAAATTATTATCTATTATAATCCTAAGTGAGTAAAAAATTCTTATTATTAAAGAAATGTTACAAAAATATTACAAAACTATTAACTTTTAATTACAATAGGACATTTTATTGATTTTGAAATCCAATTGAGTTAAAATAAAATAGATAGATATTTGTAAAAAAATATATAAAAATATATATTAAGGGAGGAATTTGTAATGGCAACAAATCCAATGCAAAAAAAAGCAAGAAATTCATTTTTATTAGGAATGTTAGTAATGTTATTAATAGCAGGAATAATTATAGCATTTTTATTTATTCAATTAATGAATAAAACAAGAGAAGAACAAGAAGAATTAAAAGCAAGTGTAAATGTATATGTATTGAATCAAGATGTAAAATCAGGTCAAATTATAACAACAGATATGTTACAAACACAAACTGTAAATAGAAATTTAGTACCTAGTAATGCAACAAGTGACATATCAATAATAGAAGATTATGCATTACAAGATAAAGAAGGAAATGATGTATATACAAAAGTAGAAAATAATGAGCCAGTTTTGTATATAAGAAGAGATAACAGAGAACAAAAATTACAAAAAGAAGAAGAAACAGATAATTACTACATAGAAAGAAGTAATGAAAAAGAATATATAGAATTAAATAGTGTACCATTAATTGCAAAAGTTGATATGAATGCAAATACAGTAATAACAACAGATTTGATTACAAAAAGTGATAACCCAACAACAAATGATTTAAGAGAACAAGAATATAATATGCTAGTATTACCTGTAGATTTACAATCTGGAGATTATATAGACATAAGAGTACAATTTCCATCTGGACAAGACTTTATTGTAGTATCTAAAAAAGAAGTAGAAATACCAATGATTGCTGGAACAGATTCACCAGATACAATAAGAGTTGATTTAACAGAAGATGAAATATTACATATGAGTTGTGCAATAGTTGAATCATATAGAGTAAATGGCTCAAAATTATATGTAACAAAATATACAGAAGCAGGAATGCAAGAAGCATCAACACCAACATTCCCAGTAAATAGAGAAACTTCAGAATTAATATCAAACAATCCAAATATTGTAGAAAGAATAAAACAAGAAATAAATGCAAGATATAACAACAATGGAAGTGTAAATATTAGAAATAATTATATTAATCCAACAATAAATGGAACAGGAGAAGAAGGAAATACAAATTTAAGAACAAAAATGGATGAAAGTATTACAAATGCACAAAATTCAAGAAGAGAATATTTAGAATCATTAGCAGGAGAAGCAACAGCGACAACTACAACAGAAGAATAAAAATAAAGGAGATATAACATGAAAAAAATAGGATTTATAGGAGCGTATGACAAAATAGATTTAGTAATATATATTGCAAAAATCTTAACTGTATTAGGAAAAAAGGTTTTGGTTATAGATTCTACTATTAACCAAAAAGCTAGATATGTTGTACCTGTTATAAATCCTACAGTTAAGTATATAACTGAATTCGAAGAAATTGACATAGCAGTTGGATTTGAAAATTTTGACGAAATAAAACAATATCTAAGTATATCTGATGGTGGAGAATTAGATTATGATTTTGCATTAATAGATGTAGACAATGAAAAAGGATTTAATGAATTTAATATAGCAGAAGCACAAAAAAGCTATTTTGTTACATCATTTGATTCATACTCATTAAAAAAAGGATTAGAAATTTTTGTAGGATTAAAAAAAGCAATAAGTTTAACTAAAATATTATACACAAAACAAGTATTAAAAGAGGAAGATGATTACTTGAATTTCCTTTCTCTAGGATATAAAATAATATGGAGTGAATATAGAATATACTTTCCAATAGAAAATGGGGATTTAAGTGTTATATATGAAAACCAAAGAGTATCCAAAATAAAATTCAAAAAATTAAGTGTACAATATAAAGACAGTCTAGCATATATAGCAGAAGAAATATTAGTAAATGTTAGTGAAAGTAACATAAGGAGAGCTATCAAAACGATAGAAAGAGGAGTATAAAATGTCAATAATAACATTTTGGAATAATGAAAAAGAAGAAACAGGGAAAACACTATCAATAGTTGCAATAGCAACATATCTATCTATAGAACATAATTATAAAACACTAATAGTGTCAACCGGATATAAAAAACATAGATTAGTTAATTGCTTTTTTGAACAAAAAAAAGTTAAAAAAAATATGGGGATTTTTGGACCAAACACAAACGTAGCAATGGAAGATGGAATAGAAGGTTTAGCTAAAATAATGAAAAGTAATAAAATATCTCCAGAAAGCATAACTAATTATACTAAAGTTGTATATAGTGATAGATTAGAAATATTACCATCTTTTGGTGGTAGTATTTCAGAATATGAAGAATTAAAAACTATGTATCCAGACATTATTAATTTAGCAAACAACTATTATGATTTAGTAATTGTTGACTTAGATATGGAAGTTCAAGAAAAAATTTCAGAACCAATCTTAAATAATTCTAATTTAATAGTGGCAACACTAAGTCAAAGGCTATCAAGTATTAATAGATTTTTAGAATATAGAGAGGAAAATAAATTATTTAAAGAAAAGAAAACTTTAATATTAATAGGTAGATATGATAAATATTCAAAATACTCAATAAAGAATATTTCTAGATATATGAAAGAAAAAAATCGTGTGTCAACTATTCCATATAATACATTATTTTTTGAAGCTTCAGAAGAAGCACAAGTACCAGATTTGTTCTGGAAACTAAGAAATGTAGATCCAGATGACAGAAATGCAACTTTCATAGAAGAAGTAAAAAGAACAGTTGATAATATAATTTATAGACTTAAAGATTTGCAAGCGAATATGTAAGGAGGAAATCTGATGACAATAACAAATATAATATTAATACTTGTAGTGTTAATAGTAGCAGGATATTTAGTATATTTCATTATAAAAAAGAAAAAAGATGCAGAAGTCGAAACAACAGTAGATTTAAATGATGATAAAACATATACAATAGCAATGATGACAGAATTTGTTAAAAAAAGATTAGATGAAATAACTAAGATAAATTTATATGATATTGGCTTATCAGAAGAAGAACTAAAAAGAAGAAAAAATAAAAAATATGAATTAAAAAAAGCTTTAAAAGGTTGTACATATGGTGACGTAAATGACAAAAAATATGTTAAAGAATTAATATTTGATTTGTTATCAAAAGAATATGGAGTTAATGAATCTAATATATCAAAAGCTATAACATTTGATATACCATCTCTTTTAACACCACAAGATAAATTTGATATATTAATTTATGCATATAAAAAAGAATTTGGTTATGAAGCCCTTACAGAACTTATAAAAAAATATGATTTAGCGGAACTAAAATATATAGAAGGAGAAACAAAACCATCATATGTTATAACAAGTAATGAGATAGAAGATATATATGAAAAAGAAAACATAGTCTTATCTTTTTCTGACAAATTAAGTGTAGTAGTTCAAAGAATATATCAGCATTATAAAGGCTACAGTAGTATAGATGAAGTAAGAGACATGAATATAGATGGTGTTTCTGGTGGTGTATCTGGATTACCAGAAAGTTTTTTGAGCCAAGTAGCACAAATTGATGGTGATTATTTAAGTCAGATAGAAGAGCATAAAGTTCCAAGAGCATGTGATAGTATATGGATATTCTTCCAAGGTAAATCAATAAGATTAGCATTTTTATCATTTGGAACAGAAGCAGAATTAAAAAGAGTATGTCAAAATATATATAAATACAA
>CAMMNR010000096.1 GCA_946498265.1 uncultured Clostridium sp.
AAATATCAAAAGTCCATAGAATAGTTGAAAATTTGGATAAGGCGTATGAGGAAGGACTAATAGTAGAAGTGCTTGGAATTGAAATCTATAATGATGTAAAATAAAAATTATAATGATAAAAAAATAAGATATTGCATTTACAATATTTTATTTTTTTTGAAAAATTTAACTCCTCAAATATATAGTAATAATATCAATAATAATATTAATTATAATAGCAGTAGCAGCATTTTTTATAGTTAAAAATATGATTGATAATAAAAAAGCATATGAAATAGCTAAAATAGAAGAATACAATTATTTTGTATTAAGACAAGATGACATGTACGGAGTAATAGATAAACAAGGTAATATCTTAATAGAGCCAACTTATACAGAAGTGAAAATTCCAAATCCAGAAAAAGCAATATTTGTCTGCAAAGAAAACAATGATAATATAAAAATATTAAATAGCAATAGCGAAGAATTAATGACTGAATATGAACAAGTAGAGCCAATAAAACTAAAAAATATTCAAAGTGACTTAATGTATGAAAAAAGTGTATTGAAATATAAAAAAGATAATAAATATGGACTAATAAATTTTGAAGGAAAAGAATTAACAAAAGCAGAATATGACGAAATTGATAGTCTTGGATATAAAGAAGGAGAACTATTAGTCAAAAAAGATAATAAATATGGAGTTATGAATATAAATGGATATCTTATGATACCAACAGAGTATGACCAAATTTCAGTGGATAGATACTATACAGATGAAAATTCATATAAAGATGCAGGATATATAGTATCTGTAACAACAGATGAAGGATATAGATATGGATATATAGATAAAGAAGGCAAGAAACTTTTAGAGACAGAGTATAATGAAGTATCAAGAATAAATGAAATAGAAAATCCACAAGATGTTTATATTTTATGTGCAAAAAATGGACAATATGGAATAAACAAAAACGAGGAAAACATAATTCCAAATGAATATCAATCTATCACATACAATGAAGTAAATAATATATTTATAGTAGAAAGAAGCAAGAAATATGGAGTAAGAAATATAAATGGAGAAGAAGTAATTCCAGTTGAATATTCACAAATAGACACTACAGGAATATATATATATGCACAAGGACAAGATGGAGGAAAAGTATTTAATGCATCAGGTGAAGAACAAAATATAAGCTCTAATGTACAAATTTTGAATACAGATAATGACAATTATAGAATAAAAATAAATAGTGAAAATGGAACCAAGTATGGAGTAGTAGATAAAGACAACAAACAATTAATAGAAGAAAAATATAATTATATAAAATATTTATCAGATAATTATTTTATAGTAAGTACAGAAAATGGAAAACTTGGAATAATTGATGATAAAGAAAATCAAAAATTAGAATTAAAATATGACTCAATAGAAAAAGTTTATAATAAAGATATAATACAAGCAACTATAACAAGTGAAAACACTATAGAATTATATTCAAAAAGCTTAGAACAAATATGTAGCATGCAAAATGCTATAGTAGAACCAAATGAAGATTATATAAAAATATATAATGATACAGAAACAAGGTATTTTAACAATGACGGGCAAGAATTACAAAACACAGATATTTTCCCAAATAATATTTTATTTAGCAAAATGGAAAATGGAAAATGGGGATTTGTTGATAAAACAGGAAATGTAAAAGTAGACTATCAATATGATAAAGTGACAGAATTTAATGAGTATGGATTTGCAGCTGTACAAAAAGATGGTAAATGGGGAGTAATTAATCAAAATGGAGAAATAGTAATAGAACCAACATATGAGCTAAACAATGCAGAAACACCATCATTTATTGGTAAATACTACAAAGTAACATATGGAGTTGGAGAAATTTACTATACAGATAAAGTGTAAAATTTAATAGTATTTCCTATAAATTTATAAATAAGAAACCTAATTATAATATATAAAATTTTATGAATTACGAATGTGAATGAAAGCAAAATAGAACTTATTAAGGTATCTAATAGGAGAATCTCAAACTTGCTTTGAGAGGTGCCTATTAGATACCTTTATAAGTTCTTTTTGCTGTAATGTTAACCGAGTAATGAATAAAATTTTATATATTATAATTAGGTTTCTTAGTATATATTTTTTTGTAAGAAATACTATTAAATTTAAACTTTATGTTTAAGAGCTTATAAAAGAGTAAATAATATAAGAAAAAATAACATTATTGTATACAAAAAAATATTATATCTAGTAAAGATGCAATTCAAATTGCTATACAATAAAAAATAAATTAAGAAGGTGTTAAATTGAAAATAGGTTTAGCTTTATCTGGAGGAGGAATAAGAGGAATCGCACATGCAGGAGTATTAAAAGCATTAGAAGAAAATGATATAAAAATAGATATAATAGGAGGAACAAGTTCAGGTGGAATAATTTCATCACTATATGCAATGGGATATTCACCATATTACATTTACATATTATTTAAAAGATATGCCAAAGAAATAGTAGAAATAAATTCAAATACAATAATATCAAGTGTTGCAAATTTTATGATGAATAAAAAAATAAATATTGCAGGATTAAAAACAGGAGAAAGTTTAGAAAAAGCATATGATAATTTAGGACTAAAAAAAGGAATTAGAAAAGTTAAAGATATAAATAGATTACCAGTAGTAATTCCAGCAGTAAATGTGGTAGATGGAGAAGAATATATTTTTACTAATAATATTCCAAAAGATATAAAAGATAACAGTAAATATATTGATGATATACCAATAGGAAGAGCCATAAGAGCAACAAGTAGTTTTCCAGGAATTTTTTGCCCATGCAGTTTTGAAAAATACAATTTTTTAGATGGAGGAGTATTAGACAATGTACCAGTATTAGAAGTGAAAAATCAAGGAGCAGATAAGGTAATAGCCATCAATTTTAAATCAGATGATGTAGACGAGAATAGTAATGTTATGGATATAATAATGAGAACACTTGATATTATGGGAAATAAGATTTCTGCAAAAAGTCTAGAAAAAAGTGATTTGATATTAACAATCCCAACAGATGGAACAGGACTTTTTGATGTAGAAAAATTAGATAATTGTTATAAATCTGGATATAAAGTAGCATTAGAAAACATGGACAAAATAAAAATGACCTTAAATTTAAAATAATTAATATTTATTATGAAATAAAAAACGAAACTGACAAAAATCTACATGTAAATATAATTTATTTTATAAAAAAAGGCACCAAAAATTTTCTGTTTCATAAAATATAAGATAGACATATCAAAAGTATATGTAGAGGTGAGATTATGGATATAAAATATTTTGACAATGCAGCGACAACTAAAGTAAGTGAAGAAGTTTTAAAAGAGATGATTCCATATTTTTCAACACAATATGGAAATCCATCATCATTATATACAATTGGAAGATATAACAAAAGAGCTATAGAAAAAGCAAGAAGACAAGTAGCAGAGTTAATAAATTGTGAAGCCAACGAAATATATTTCACAGCTTCTGGTTCAGAAAGTGACAATATAACCCTAAAGGGAATAGCTTATGCAAATAAAGAAAAAGGAAATCATATAATAACATCAAAAATAGAGCATCCAGCAGTATTAAATTCATGTAAAACTTTAGAAAAACAAGGATATAAAATAAGTTATATAAATGTAAATAAAGATGGAATAATAGATTTAAATGAGTTAATCAGTGAAATAACTAATCAAACAATTCTAATTAGTGTAATGTTTGCAAATAACGAAATAGGAACGATACAACCAATAGAAGAAATATCCCAAATAGCTAAAAAATATAATGTGATTTTTCATACAGATGCAGTTCAAGCATGTGGAAATATACCAATAGATGTAAAAAAGATGGGAATAGACATGTTGTCATTATCAGCTCATAAAATAAATGGGCCAAAAGGAGTAGGTGCTTTATATGTGAAAAAAGGAATAAATTTTGATAGCATAATAAATGGAGGAGGACAAGAAAAAGGAAAAAGAAGTGGAACAGAAAATGTAGCAGGAATTGTAGGCTTAGGAAAAGCTTGTGAGATAGCAAAGAAACAAATGAATAATCATATGGAAAAATTAAAAGAATTAAGAGATTATTTTATAGAACAAGTTGAAGAAAAAATTCCAAATGCAAAATTAAATGGTTCAAGAGAAAATAGATTACCTGGAAATGCAAATTTTTCATTTAAAAATGTAGATAGTCAGGAATTATTATTCAAACTAGATAGTAAAGGTATATGTGTATCTAGTGGGAGCGCTTGTTCAGCAGGGGATAGTAATCCATCACATGTTTTAACAGCGATAGGGCTAGAGAAAGAATTAGCACAAGGGACGATAAGATTTACATTTGGAGAAGATAATACAAAAGAAGATATTGATTATTTATTAGATAATTTGCAGGAATTTATATTTTCATCTAATGGAAATATTTTCTGAAAATCCTATTAGATAAAAAGCTTTACTAACAAATGCAAACAATTTTTACTAATTCTATACTATTTCAAAATATATTCGCATTAATTTTAGAAAAGAGGAAATATGAATAAGAAATACAAAATATATTTTATTGTGATAATAATATTGATACTTTTGACCGCAACAAGTTTAATAATATATATAAATAAAGTACAAAATCTCACAAATAAAAGCACATTAAATAGTTTAAAAGAACTAACAAAACAAGATGTGGCAAAAATTCAAAATAATATAAATGAACACATAAGAATTTTAGAAACAATAGTAAATGAAATAGAAAATAATCAATTAGAAAAAACAGAGCAAGTTTTTGAAATATATAATAGAAATTCTGGAAATAATCAATTTTCCAGAATAGCAATTTTGTATGAAACAGGAGAATCATTCACAAATGATGGACAAGTTGTGGATTTATCAGAAGAAAAAGAAAAATTTTTCAAAGATAATGATGTAAAAATATCGCAAACCAGGCAAAGTAAAATAGATAGCAACAAAATAAATATCTATAGTAAAAAAACAAAACTAGGAAAAAAAGATGTAGTTATTTTACTTGTTATAGAAACAAAAAAATATGAAGAAATATTCATACAATCAGTATATAGTGGGAATGGATATGAATATATAATAACAAAAAAGGGAGATATAATTGCAAAATCAAATTTAAACCAAGAAGAAACAAATATATATGAAATTATTGAAAAAACAATAGATGAAAAACAAAATAATAAAAATGCATTAAATAAGATAGGAGAAAATATCAAAAATAATGAAGATAGTGAAGTAATATTATACAATGGAATAAAAAAGTATTTTGTAACATATCAAAAATTAGGCATAAATGATTGGTATTTGGTGATACTTACACATGGAAGTGCAGTTGCAGAAGAATTAAATCAAGTAATAATTATAATGTTAATAATATCAATATTAATTATATTAATAATTTCTGTAGTTTCAATATATATAGTAATATCAGAAAAAAGAAAAGAAGAAAGTTTATATAATTTAGCATATATAGATCCAATTACAAAATTAGGCAATCATAACTATTTCAATCAACAAGGTCAAAAAATATTAAGTAATAAGGAAATAAAAAACAAATATATAATGGCACTAGACATAGATAAGTTTAAATCATTCAACAAAAAATATGGACATGAATTAGGAAATAAATTACTAGAAGAAGTGGGAAAAAAATTAAAAGAAATATTAAAAGAAAAAGCAATCATTTGCAGAATTTCGAATGATATATATGGAATAATAATATATGAAATAAAAAATATAGAAAAACAAGCTAATAAGATATGTCAAGACGTTTCCAAAATAATTATAAACAATATAGAATATAATATATTAGTTTATTTAGGAATATATAAAATAATTGATAATAAGTATAATCTATTAGAAAGTTTCGACAAAGCACTAATAGCACATGACAAAACAAAAGGAAACTCAGAAAAACAATATTATATATATAATGAAGAAATTGAATTACAATTGGAAAAAGAAAACGAAATAGAAAATATAATGCAACAAGCATTAGAAAGCAAAGAATTTGTAATATATTATCAACCTAAAATATCAACCCAAAACGACAAAATTACAGAAGCGGAAGCACTAGTAAGATGGTTTAGAAATGGAAAACTAATACCACCAAATGATTTTATACCAATATTCGAAAAAAATAGATTTATAATAAAATTAGACAAATATATTTTTGAAGAAGTATGTAAAGACCTAAATGACTGGAAACAAAAAAATGTAAAAGTTCCGATGATATCAATAAATATATCAAAAGAGCATTTTTATGAAGAAGAATTCATAAAAGAATTTGTAGATATAGCAAAAAAATATAATATAGATCCAAAAGAAATAGAACTAGAAATAACAGAAAGTGCAACACTAAACAGTAATATAGATGTTATAAAAATAATGAATAATATAAAAAAATATGGATTCAGAATTTCGCTAGATGACTTTGGAACAGGAACATCAACATTAGGAATGTTACAAAACATGCCAATAGATACATTAAAAATAGATAAAATATTTGTAGATAAAATAGATTTTAATAATACAGATAAAAATATAATTGAATATATTGTTTATATAGCAAAAAAATTAAACTTAAAAACAGTAGCAGAAGGAGTGGAAAATGAAAATCAGGTAAATTACTTAAAAAGTATCGAATGTGATATGCTTCAAGGATATTATTATTCAAAGCCTGTTAGTAAGGGGACGTTCCTTCAATCTCTAAAATTCGGGATAATGGGGACGGACCTTCCAAATTAAAAGGGAACACCTTCCCCCTTGGGTAATCCCATTTATCTTCAAATATATGATTTTTCGGTTCAATACATAATTTAAAAAATTCTAAATTAATTTTT
>CAMMNR010000097.1 GCA_946498265.1 uncultured Clostridium sp.
TTTTTCGTTCATATCATTCCTCCATTTCTTATATGTTTAATTCTCATTATTTTACTTTTTAAGCCATTTATTATTTTATATAGTAATAATAAACTAGCTAATTAAAGATATAAAATTTTTCTAAATTTTAACCTTTACACAGAACCTCATAATAAATTTAAATGAATCGTTCATTTTTACCTATGTAAATTTAAATGATTTATTCAATTTATATAATTAAATAAGTTTTACTATTCTGGCTTTATACATATTTTAATATTAAAGGTTGAGTTTTAAGGACACACAATACATTTTATTTTATATTCAGTCAATCACCTCTCTTTTTTATTTATTTTGGCAAATTTTAAAATCCCTCTATTATATATACATTGGTTTACTTTAAATTTTTCTACCCTGATTTTTAAATTTTTTTAAAAATTTATTTTTATACAATACCTATATACAATTGACTCAAAATCCCACCTCAATTTTGAAATAATTTTACTTTGCCTCCTATTATATAACTTACATTTTTACAAGAAAAACCGACCCTATTATTAATTTTTCATAAATTTTTCACTAAATGGAACTTGGGTAAGAATATGATAGCTTACGCTCTCATACACCTACCCTCTTTAGTTAAATTTGTCCTGAAAATCGCTATAATACTTGAAATAACTTGATTTAAGCATTTAAAAAATGTCCTTTTTTTAATTTTTAAAACTGCTAAAAAAGGACACTTTAGACTCATACGTTTTTACCTTATTTAATTCTATAAAACGAATTATTTTTTATTATCTTTCTTCATCATCATCTCGACTTTTTTCATTTATAACATCTTGCAAAATTCTAACATAACTTTCATATCTTTCTCTACTAATAATTCCAGCTTTTACGGCTTGTTTTACCATGCAACATTCTACTGGTTCTTTGTAGTGCAAGCAATTAGAATATTTACAACGTCCACCCCAATCTTCAAATTCAGGAAAATATTCTTGTATTTCATTTGGCTTAAAGTTAGATATATCTAGGCTCCTTATTCCAGGCGTATCAATAATAGATGAATTTTCATCCCAAATATAATATTTCGATGATGTAGTTGTATGCCTACCCTTTCCACTTTTTTCACTAACATGTGATGTTTTTATCTCATCAGTATCCATCAATGCATTTGTTAAGGACGATTTTCCCACACCACTATGTCCTACAAAAATCGCTTGCTTTCCTCTTAAAATATCTTTTAGTTCTTCTATACCTGTTCTATTCATCGTTGAAGTCTCTATTACTGGTATTTTTATTTTTCTATAAATATCTAATACTTTTTCATCTTCCTCTGTTTTTAAATCCGATTTATTTAAGCATATAGCACAGTCAATGTCATTATCTTGTAAAATCATTAAGTATCTATCTATAAATTTTGGGTGTAATGGAGGAGTCTTTGCCGATACTACAATGACAGCCATATCAATATTAGTTGCAATATTATGGCTACTGCCTACATTTGGACTATTTCTTGTACTATCTTTTTTAGTTCTTGATAACACATTCTTTCTTGCAATTAAATTGTTTATGTAATATTCTCCTTGTTGTTCCTCTCCTATTACTACAATATCTCCGGGAAATACTGTTTGATTACAAACTGCATTAATACCTTTTTTTAATCGAGCCGTTATTAAATTTCCATTATAAAGTATAGTTGCTTCATTATATCTAGTCTCAATAACTATTCCTGTAGTTTCATTTGTCTTCTTAATAATGAACTGTGTGTCAGCTTGTTCTATGTTTCCTTTTCCAGCTTTTGCTTTTGCTCTTTCCTTCTTTTCTTTTGATTTCTTTATTTGTGTACTATCATATCTTTCATAATGTGGCATATTATATTCTCTCCATTTTCACAATAATTAATTTACATTAGAAAAAAACTATTTTGCTATATCATAAATAATTTTCTTTATACCATCTAGCAAATTGATCTTTCGCATCTCCCCAAAAAATTGCTTCTCTATCATAGTCAATCTCTCTTAATTCACTTAAAGTTTTAGTTTCGCCATCAGGTATATAGAATTTATCATGCCAACGCCCTCTTGTTCCTCTTGCCTCGTATGCAATTGTTCCAGTCCCTCCTCCAGAAAATACAATTGCTTTTTTGCCTGGCTCACAGAATGCAAAACAATGTTCTAGTCTTGCTTTTCTGTTTTTTTCATTTTTAAACAATTCTAAAAATTTTTCTACTCCTATTTGTTTATCGAAGTAATGATTATATGGACCTGGTAATCCTCCTAATGCTTCTATGTATAATCCACTATCTGATTTTAATACAGCTTTACCTAATTTATTTGCTGCATATTCGGCACTAAAGGCTACCACCTCTGTACACGTTTCTGCTTGTATTTCTAATATCTCGAAGTCAGGATTGACTATCTCAATTTTAAAGCCATATTTTCTTCCAAAAAATTCATTGGCCTCATTAACTTTGTTTTGATTTGTTGTTAAATAAATTAATTTTTCCATTTTTCTCCTTTTATAAAATAATAATTTAAATTCTTTGATACATCATACCATACTTTCTTATAATTTTCCTTATTTTTATCTAAATTTTATTGAATTCATAACTATATGGTAGTATTATATAAATATCTTTAATTTGTAAGGAGGGTCTACATGAAAAAAATGGAATTTTTAAATCTACTAGAAAAACTGCATTTTCCAAAAGATGAATATTATGTTTTATCTGGTGCATCACTTGTTTTAAGGGGTATAAAAGATGAAGCTAGTGATTTAGATTTGTGCATTTCTGAGGAATTATTTAACCAAATAAAGGATAAGTTTAATTTGACAGAAGAAAAGAAAAATGAATGTGGCTTTTATAAAATAAATGATAATTTAGAAATCGTTGTGGATAAAAAAGAAGATTTTAAGATTGAAATAGGAGAAAAATATAATTTAGAGGATTTACAAACGATTTTAGATTTTAAAATAAAGAGAAATCTACCTAAAGATAAAAAAGATATAGAAAATATAAAAAGATATTTACACCAAAAAAGCACATCTCTGTCTGGTCAATAGAGATGTGTTCTATTTATTAAAACAAGTTTATATTGACACGCCACATTCTTGTGGTCGCTTATCTTATATAATTATTAAATACATTTTTTTATTTTTTCTAGTAAAATATTCGGATTCAAATCGCCTTACCAAGCATATTTCCATTGGTGTCTACTTAGGAATCTACCTTCTGGTACATCGTGTAAACATATAGCAATTGAAAGTGAAAGTCCTAATGTAACAGAAGCTCCAAAGCCAGAACCAATTGCTAATCCTTCTGGGAAATTATGAAGGGCTAATCCAATTCCTACTACTATGCCTGTTCTTAATAGACTATTTTTATTTCCGTTTTTTTTACTAACCTTATTACTTATAAACAAATCACATGCAATCATTAAAATAATACCAATTATTATTCCTAACATTGAAACAGATAAATTACTTAATTCAAATGCCTCTGGTATTAAGTCAAAGCATATAATAGCAGTCATTAATCCTGATGCAAAAGATAATATAAAACCTAATATTTTATTAGAAGGATTTTTTACATTTACGCCAATTATTCCACCTATTGTAGTCCCAAATGTACCAAAAAATAATCCTATTAATGTAGTTTTTAAAATTTGTTCTATTTGCTCCACTTCCTTTTTATATAAACTACTAATTATTTAAACTATATGATATTTAAAACATTTTTATGATTATGCTTTTTTTACTCATAAATAATAGATTTGCCAGATTTAATAATTTTATATTTTAAATAATGAGAATATAATTTGCTTTTTTGATATTTTTATGTTAACATAATTGTGTACTTTAGTTAGGAGGCAATTATATGAAAAAAGCACTTAAAAAATGGATACAACAAAAGCCTTTCTTTCGGAAAATAAATTTTTTTGAAAGGGTAAAATCACTGTCTCATGTCAATCGACAAGCTCAAGCACAAGAAATGTTCAATCTCTTAAGCAGGCAACAATTTGATGGATGGTCTTTTATAAACTCCACATTATGCATCGCCATGAAACCAACGGAGGAAGAAATTTCGCAACGCTTTGAAGAATTAAAAGATGAAGTTTATAGATTTTTTGAAGGACTCGTTAGTTTTTATCCAAATCTTCATGCTATATCCAAAGAAGATTTGGATGCTTACCACAAAGTAATTGCAGCCAAGGCAATGGTCACTTTATATGACGATTTGTACTATGTCTCCTCTGTTGTTCTTTTGAGAAAAAATGATGATGGAACATGGCAGACAGTTAAAGAAAAGAAAGATCGATTTGATTATTTTACAGAACGCAAACATTCGATTACTTCTCCGCAATACCCAGAGTCAGTTAATCTTTCCTTCTGTGGTAGCTTTGGGGATGTAAATTACGTTGAACAAGCAGATTTTCAGCATCACATTGACTTTTTCTATGCTTTCTAAGCAATCTGGCAGTGATTTTGCAAAAGAAATGGACATACTGGTTTAATAACCGGTATGTCCATTTCTTTTGCAATTATTTATTATATAAGCCCCTCATCAAATCTAAAGTATTTATCTCCAAATTATTTCTAATTTCTCGATAATATATATTTTCTTACTATTCCTCTTCTCCTTGCAACCTTTCTGCTCTATCTGCTGCAATTAAATTGTCTATCATTTCATCTAAATTACCATTTAAAAAGTCGTCCATTTGATATATTGACATTCCTATTCTATGGTCTGTTATTCTTCCCTGTGGATAGTTATAAGTTCTTATCTTCTCGCTTCTGTCTCCACTTCCAACTTGAGATTTTCTAGCATTTCTTACTTCGCTATCTTGTTTTTGTTTTTCCATATCATATAACTTAGTTTTAAGCATTTTCATTGCATACTCTCTATTTTGGAATTGTGACCTTTCAGTTTGACATTCAACAACTATTCCTGTTGGCTCATGTATTAATCTAACTGCTGATGAAGTTTTATTTACGTGTTGGCCACCTGCACCAGATGCTCTAAACACTTCCATTTTAATATCTGATGGATTTATTTCTATTTCTACATCTTCTACTACTGGAAGTACTGCTACTGTTGCTGTTGATGTATGTATTCTACCATTAGCTTCTGTTTCCGGAACCCTTTGTACTCTATGCACACCACTTTCAAATTTTAGTCTACTGTATGCTCCTTTTCCACTAATCATAAATGAAATTTCCTTGTATCCGCCGATTCCTGTTTCATTTTCGTTTACAATCTCTAATTTCCAATGTTTTCTTTCCGAATACATAGAATACATTCTAAATAATGTTCCTGCAAATAATGCTGCCTCTTCTCCTCCTGCACCAGCTCTTATTTCACATATTACATCTTTGTCATCGTCTGGATCTTTTGGAATTAATAAAATTTTTAATTCATCTTCTATCTTAGGTAATTTTTCTTTATTATCTAGTAATTCCATTTCTGCTAATTCTTTCATTTCTGGGTCTTCTAACATCTCTTTGGCATCTTCTATTGCTTGTTTTACTTTTTTATATTCTCTATATTTCTCTACGATTGGTTCTATTTCTGCATGCTCTTTCATGTAATTTTTCCATTCGTCTTGTTTAGATATTATTTCTGGATCACTTATTTTTTTTGTTAAGTCTTCGTATCTTTTTTCTACTGAATCTAGTTTTTGAAACATAAAATCCTCCTAATTAATTTTAACAAACAATATTATACCTTATTTTGCTAATAATTACAACACTTTGTAAAAGAATGCATTTTAAATAATTGAAGTCTATATATTTATTAATTATTATTTTCTATCTCATATCCAGTTAAATCTGGTTTACTAATATCCGCATCAGTTAAAGTATCTATTTTCCAATTTTTAAAGTTTATTTCTGACTCCCCTATCATGCATTTAACTAATGTTTTACTATCTTTATCAAAATAATATGTATTACTCGTTATCCCTGTTAATGGTTGTACTTTATAGCATTTTATTCCATTAACTTCTTCAGTAGTAATAAACGTTGTTAAGGCCTTAGCTAATTTACCAGCAGTGTCATTTGATAAAGCACTTTCAAGTATTGATGATGCTAGCTCATTTGTAAATTCTTCATTATAAGAAGAAATAATTGCTTTCTTTTGGTCTGGATAAACATATATTTCTTCTTTAGAGTTACTATCGGTCCAAACGATAACGTTCTCTTGTTCATTTACTTTTAAAGTTTTAATAATTTTCCCATCTTTATAAGCATATTCAGTTGTTCCTCCATTTAATTCTACAACATATGAATAATTGTTACTTTCTTGTAATCTTGATAAATTATTAATAATAACAAAATTCCTAATAAAATAAATTAAAAATGCTAATAAAATTATTCCAATTATAATTAATAAAATTTTTAATACTTTCTTATTTTTCATAATATATCCCCTTCCGTTTTTTTATTATTATATAATATAAATTATTAAAGTAAAATATTTTTTTAATTATTAATTATTACAATTTAAAAATATACAATTAGTTATATAATAATTAAATAAAATAATTCTCAAAAAAATAATCAATAGTTAAATAAATATTTATTTAACTATTGATTATTTTATAATTCTATTAAATTATATTTAATATTTAATTTATTTAATATTTCTTCTTCTCTTTTTGTACAAGTAAATAATATAATTTGATTTTCTTTTAATTCATCTATTAAAAACTTAAGTGCATTTTCTAATCTATAATCGTCAAAATATGCAAAAGCTTCGTCTAATATTATAGGCATTTTTTCTTCTGATATTTCTTCTGCCATACTTAATCTTAAAGATAAATATAACTCATC
>CAMMNR010000098.1 GCA_946498265.1 uncultured Clostridium sp.
AACAAATATACATATCAGAAACAAAGTGGATTAAAAGATGATATGGTTGCAATTTGTAGTATGTATAATAGATATGGAAAAGATTATTGCACAAGAAGAGCAATAAGAGAAAGTGTTTTGAATAAATTTGTAGTAGAAGATTTAAGAAAAAATTTGACCGAGAAAATAGATAAGGAAAAACTAATAAACTCTATTGATAAAAGCAGTATAAATATAGAAAAAAAGAAGTTAGAAAAAAGAATTACAGACAATAAAAAAAGGATTAATGAAATTAACAAAATACTGAAAACAGCTTATGAAGATAGAGTAAATGGAATAATAGATATAAATGAATTTGTTACATATTCAGAAAGTTATAAAAAAGAGCAAAAAGAATTAATACAAAAAACGGAAAATTTAAATCTAAAATTGCAAGACTATGAAAATACAAAAGAAAAAGAATTAATAAAATACATAAAAGAAATTGTAAGTTTTGAAAACATAGATAGAAATATAATTTTAAATTTAATAGATAGCATTGAAATAATGGACAAGAATAATATCAAAATAAATTATAAATTTACTGTTTAGAAACAATATATAATAATTTGAAAAAGTTTTGATTGATAGTAATTGAGTTAGAATTTCTTAATAAATTTTGTGGAAAATGTTCGCGTCGAGCTTTAGCTCGGACTAAGTGAAAGGGTGCCACAAAATTTGTTTAGAAATTCTTCGAAAATTATCTTGAACGATAAACTTTTGAAAATTATTATTATATTGTTTCGTATCTATCACAAAAGAAATTGCGACTGGAATGCAGATGATATAGACCAAATTTTAACAGTTTTAAAAGAGAACAACACCAAAATAACATTTTTCATGGTAGGAGACTGGATAGAAAAATTCCCAGAAGCGGTAAAGAAAATATCAGACGAAGGGCACGAAATAGCATCACACAGTGACACACATCCACATGTAAACAATTTAACATATGAACAAAATATAGAAGAAATAGAAAAAAGCAATGATAAAATAGAACAAATAACAGGAAAAAGAACAAATATATATAGAGCGCCATATGGTGAATACAATAATACAGTAGTAAAAGCAGCACAAGACAAAGGATATTATATAATCCAGTGGAACTTAGATACACTCGACTATTCGGGACTCACAGGAGAGCAGATGTGGGACAGATTAAAAGATAAAATAAAAGCAGGAGATATCATATTAAGTCATAATGGGACAAAAAATACAGCAAATAGTTTAGATATGTTGATAAAGAATATAAAGTCTAAAGGTTTAGAAGTGGTTACAATATCTGATTTAATATATAAGGATAATTATGAAATAAATAGTAACGGAACTCAAATAAAAAAATAAATAATGTATAAAATTACCAATAAAGGAAATAATATAAAATATAAAAGATTAAGGGGATAGATATATGTCTTTTATTGGAATAATTTCAGATAATAAAACTTTTGAAAATGTGAAATTAAAATTATTAGAAAACATAAAGAATAAAAAACTGAATATAATTAATATTAATCTAAAAAGCATAGAAAATATAAAAAACATAAAATTTGAAATAATTATAATAGAAGCAAACATAGAAAAATTTAATAACTATATGAATACAATAAAAATACTATGTGAAAATGCGAAATATATAATAGTAAATACAGATCTAAATGTAGATACAAGTTTGTTACAAAATTATAATAAAAACATAATAACATATGGATTAAATCACAAAGCTATAGTGACAATATCGAGTGTAACAGAAACTGATATTTTGATTTATTTACAAAAAAATATAAAAGACATAGACCAAAACATAATAGAAGTTCAAGAAAAAAGACTTAATAAAAAAGAAAATTGTAACTTAAAGATATATGAAATTTTAATTATATATATAATAACTTTGATATATAAAGAAGAAATAAAAGAAGAAATATAGCAAAAATAAAGGAAAAAGATAACATTTTTTAAAAAAATCAACTTTTTATGTAGACAAAACCAAAAAAATAGTGTATAATGTTAACTGTAAGTTAAATGAGCGTGAAGAAAAAAACACAATTGATAAAATAAAAAAATAGGGAGGAAATAAAATTGGATACAAATTATTTAGAAAACAACTACTTAACATTAGTAGGAAAGGTTACAGGAGAAAAGAAATTTAGCCATGAAATATATGGAGAAAGTTTTTATTCATTTAATTTATCAATACCACGTTTAAGTGGAAACTTTGACATAATACCAATTACAGTGTCAGAAAGATTGCTAAAAGAAGATACTTTAGAAGAAGGGAAAAAACTATTAATAAAAGGTCAATTTAGATCATATAATAGTTATCAAAACGAAAAAAATAGACTTATATTAACAGTGTTTGCAAAAGATATTGCAGAAGTAAAAGATGAAGAAGAAGAAAATGATATCGTAAGAAAAGATATCGTTACAAACGAAGTTGTTTTAATAGGATTTATCTGTAAAGCACCTATCTATAGACAAACACCATTTGGAAGAGAAATAGCAGATGTTTTATTAGCTGTAAATAGAGCATATAACAAATCAGACTATATTCCATGTATAGCATGGGGAAGAAATGCAAGATTTTGTCAAACTTTAGAAGTAGGAAGTCAAGTTAAAGTAGTAGGAAGAGTTCAATCAAGAACATACGAAAAGAAACATGAAGACGGTACAGTTGAAAACAGAGTAGCTTATGAAGTTTCTATAGGTAGCCTAGAAGTTATTGAAGAAAAAGATAACGAAAAAGAAGAAACAGTAGAAAACAAAGAAGCTGTATAATAAAAACATCTAAATAGTTAATCTGGAAAAAAGTTTTAAAAGACTAGTCTTTTGAAACTTTTTTTGATATAATTTGAAAAAAATCAAGAAGGGAATTTATATCAATGAAAAAGAAAGAAGCTAAAGTCAAAGAAAAAATAACTGAATTTAAAGAGAAAAGAAATAAGATTTCAGAAAAAATATTTGGAAACAAAGAAAAAGAAACTAAAGAAAAAAGTTCTGAAAATAAAGAAAATAAAAGCAAAATAAGTAATAGTGTAAAATTTACAATTTTAGCTATAATACTAATAATTATATTTTGTATATCAATAACACCAGTAACACTACAAAATGACACATATTATACAATAAAAATAGGAGAACACATAGACAAATATGGTATAGATATGCAAGACCCATTTTCTTGGCATCAAGATTTGTCATATACATATCCACATTGGGGATATGATTTAATAACATATTATATCTATTTAGCATTTGGTATGACTGGAATATATGTTACAACATGTATCTTATCATGTTTGCTAGGTTTATCAATTTATTTTGTGAATACAAAACTTGCTAAAAATCAAGTTATATCATTTTTAGTTACAATAGGAGCAATGTATTTAATAAGAAGTTATATAACAGCAAGAGCACAACTTGTAACCTTTATATTATTTATATTAACGATTTACTTTATAGAAAAATTTATAGAAACCAGGAAAAAGAGATACGCAGCAGGTTTAATTATTATTCCAATAATTATAGCCAATGCACATGTAGCTGTATTCCCATTCTATTTTGTACTATATCTACCATATATAGCAGAATATATAATTGCATTATTAGGAGAAATAGTATTTTACAAAAAAATTAAAATTAAATTATTAAAAAGAAAAATAAAAAGATTAGAGAGAAAAGGAAATAATCAAGAAAAACTTGAACAACTTAAATTAAAATTAAAATCAACCGAAGAATTATCAGATAAAATAAAAATAAGAAGAAGTAAAGAATTAAGAAATCCATATAAAATAAAACTAGAAAAAAGAGACAATGTAAAATGGCTAATAATTATTATGATTATTTGTATATTTACAGGATTTTTAACTCCACTAGGAACAACACCATACACATATCTAGTAAAAACAATGGAAGGAAACACAACTCAAAATATTAATGAACATCTTCCAATGACAATTACTGATGAAAATGAAGTAATGTGTACAATAGTAATATTTTTAATAATATTATTATTTACAAAATCTAAAATAAGATTATCAGATTTATTTATGCTTTGTGGATTGGGATATTTAATGTTGTCATCAAGAAGACAAGTGTCAATGTTTGGAATAATATGCTCATTAATATTAAATAGATTAATTATGAATTTTTCAGAAATCTACAAGTTTGACATAGAGAAAAAAGCTTTAAAAATAGCAACAGGGAAAATAGGAATAATTTTAATTTCTATTATAATGCTTATTTTTAGCTGGTATATGGTAGAAGATAAACTTGATGATACATTTGTAGATGAAACAGCATATCCAGTAAAAGCATGTGATTTCATATTAGAAAACATAGATTTAGGTGAAGCCAGATTTTATAATGAATATAATTATGGAAGTTACATGTTGTTTAGAGGAATACCAGTATTTATAGACTCAAGAGCTGATTTATATGCACCTGAGTTTAGTGGGAAAAATGAAGATATATTTTCAGATTTTATAGATACATCAGGAATAGGAACATTTTATGAAGATACATTTGAAAAATATGATATAACACATATAATTACTTATAAAAATTCAAAAATGAATATGATAATTACTAAAACAAATGATCCAAAATGCAAATTATTGTATGTAGATGATTATTTTGCAGTATATGAAAGAGTAGATACAGAAGAATAAAATATAGTTAACATTGTTTTGAATTAAAAAATAGGTTTGAAATTATAATTAATTAGAATCAAAAGAAAGGATAGAGCATGAGAGAATTTATAGTAAAGGATGGAGAACAAGATAAAAGAATAGATGCTTATTTATCAGAAAAAAATGAAGATATCTCAAGAGTAGCTATACAAAGACTAATAGAACATCAAAAAATATTAGTAAATGGAAAAAAGATAAAGTCATCATATAAAGTTCAAGAAAATGATAAAATAACATTAGAAGAAGAAAAACCAAAAGAGATATCTCTAAAAGCACAAAATATACCATTAGAGATAATATATGAAGATAATGATATTATAGCTGTAAATAAACCCAAAGGAATGGTAGTTCATCCAGCAAATGGCAATCCAGATGGGACATTAGTTAATGCAATAATGGCAATATGCAAAGATTCTTTATCAGGAATAGGAGGAGAGATAAGACCAGGAATAGTCCATAGGCTAGACAAGGACACCTCTGGAATAATAGTAATAGCAAAAAATGATAAAGCACACATAAATCTTAGTGAACAGATAAAAAATCATGAAGTAAAGAAAACATATATTGCATTAGTAAGAGGAATAGTAAAAGCAAATGAAGCTACAATTAATATGCCAATAGGTAGAAGTGAAAAAGATAGAAAAAAAATGGCAGTTACCAAAAAAGGAAAAGAAGCTATAACACATTTCAAAGTATTAAAAAGATACCCAGAAGAAAACTGTACACTATTAGAAGTAAATATAGAAACAGGAAGAACGCACCAAATAAGAGTCCACTTAGCACAAATAGGTCATCCATGTATAGGTGATGAAGTATATTCAAGTGGTAAGAATAAATGGGGAATAAAAGGACAAGCATTACATGCAAAAAGTTTAGAATTCAAACACCCTATAACAGGGGAAAAAATGAAATTAGAAGCACCTATAATAGGGAATTTGGGGACGGGGCTTAAATTCCCTAATATGGATTGAGGGACGTTCCTTCGATCCCTAATATTAGGGATTAAAGGAACGTCCCCTAAGAAAGGAAAAAGATGGAAGAAATAAGATTACAAAAATATATAGCTGATTGTGGTATAACATCAAGAAGAAAAGCAGAAGAATTAATTAAACAAGGAAAAGTAAAAGTAAATGGAAAAGTAATAACAGAATTAGGAACAAAAATAAATCCTAAAAAAGATATTATTTTATATAATAACAGAGAAATAAAAAATAAAGAAAAATATGTATATATTTTATTAAATAAACCTATTGGTTATGTAACAACAGTGAAAGACCAATTTAACAGAGATTCAGTATTAGATTTGGTAAAAGTAAAAGAAAGAATTGTGCCAGTAGGAAGACTAGATATGTATACATCTGGAGCTTTAATACTAACAAATGATGGTGATTTTGTATACAAAGTAACACATCCGAAACATGAAATAGATAAAACATATACAGTAACAATTAAAGGAATAGTTACAAATGAAGAGATTGAAAAATTACGAAAAGGTGTACAAATAGAAGAAAAACAAGATTTAGGGAATCTAGAAACATATATAACTAAGCCAGCAAAAGTAAAAATATTAAAAATAGATAAAGAAAAAAATCAGTCAAGATTAGAAATAATAATACATGAAGGGAAAAATAGACAAGTAAGAAAAATGTGTGAAGCTATAAATCATAAGGTACTTGCATTGCATAGGAGTGAAATTGCAGGAATTGGAGTTAAAGATATAGAACTTGGAAAATGGAGATATTTAAAAGATAATGAAATTAAACAGTTAACTTACAATAAATAAGGAGGCTTTACTAATGGATGGTAATATAACAATCGAAAATAGTGAAAAATTAAAAAATATTTTATCATATATATTGGGGTATGGATTATATATTTTTATAACTTGAAATTATGTGTAATTATATTATTTTTATATAAAAATAAATGATGATCGTCAATTTGCCTTGAAAATTAAAATATATTTATAAATTCAATAAAATTGTAGACAAAATAAAAAGAATATTGTAGAATAAGTACTATAGGAAATGATAGTTAGCAGATGTGGTTTTGCCACCAATTTTACGATTCTTCGTAGGAAGGGTGGTGATG
>CAMMNR010000099.1 GCA_946498265.1 uncultured Clostridium sp.
ATATGTTAAACTTAATGCAAATAGTTGATTTGGTCTTATTTTATCATCTCCTATTACGTCATATAGACATTTCTTTTTTATGTTATAAAATCTGTTATTAAAAGATATTTTACAGTTTTCTGCTAGTTCTTTATATTTTCTTGCTTTTATTATATGTCTTGTTTTTTTGGCTAAGTTATACATTATCATATTTGCATTATACCATAATGCATTTATTTCAACGGCTTTTCCATTTCTTGGTGTAACTGCAACTCCATCGTATTTTGCATCCATCCAGGTATTTTGAGTATCTTCTGTTCCAGATACTATTAATCCATCTGAGTCTAAATATATATTGTTGTCATCAACATCTATTCCTTCACAGTAATTGTCTATTATATGTTCTAGTTTTTCATATAACATTTCTTTTACAAATTCATAATCTCCTGTGTATTCTAGATATTTCTGAATTTCTTCAAATAATAGTAATGATGCATCTACACTATTATATAATGGCCTATTATCATATCCAGAATATCCATTTGGAACTAGTCCATATTTTATATCTCTTGTCATTGTTAACAATACTTCTTTTGCTATATCATATCTTTTTGGAATTAATAGTAATCCTTCAAATGCTATTAATGCGTCTCTTCCCCAATCTAAAAACCAATGATAACCTGCAATTAGAGTATGTAATCCAAAATGTGGTCTATATACTACAAAATTGTCTGTTGCTATTAAATATGTTTTTAACAATTCATCTCTTTGTTTTTCTTTCTTTGTTTTTCTTATTTTCGTGTTATCTATTAATTCAGATTTTTCAACTATTTTTTGTATTCTGTCTTTTTCTTTTTTTATTAAATCTTGTACATCTATTTCTTCTATATTTTCTTCCAATGAACATACAAATGAAATATTTTTTTCTTGTTTTGCTTTTACATTAATTTCATATACTCCTGGTACTGAATGGTTTTCTTCTGGATAAAATCCTCGTTTTTCTTCTTCTACATAAAACATATGTATAAATGTGTCATTATAATGTTCTTTGTATTCTCCATCAGATACATGCATATATACTGGCGTTTGAGAATTATTATCTATTACTAATCTTACTTTTGATTTTCTTACTGATTGCTGTACATTAAAATAATGTTCAGTATTCATTTGGTGAAAATCTCTATAATTAATAATAGGTGCTAATGTAAGTTTTATATCTTTTTTTCCATTTTTTATTTTATAGTGTACACCTACTGTGTTTTTTCCATAGTCCATGCAAATAGTTTTTTCTATTTCCACATCTTCTACTTTATACTTAAATGTAGGTACCTCTTCTTTTATAAATTCTTCTTGATATCTATACCCATGTGAAATATGTTCACTACATACATTTGTATATAAGTCATATTTTTTTCCATCTCTTTCTATACTTTCATCTAATTTTGAAAGTATTAGAAATCTTCTTGCCGGTGGTGTTAATGGTGCTACTAATAATCCATGATATTTTCTAGTATTTGCTCCTATTATTGTTGAAGAACTATATCCTCCTATACCATTTGTTATTATCCATTCTTTCTTTAGTCCTTCTTCTAAATCTAAATTTTCCTTTGTAAAGTTCATATTTTATATTGTATGTTTATAAAAACATACTCTCCTTTCCTTATTTTTATTAATTTATTTTCATTTATCCAATTTTTAGCTCTATAATTATCATACTTAATATTATTCTTTAGTGTTTAATTTACTTTCTTCTAATTTTTTCAACATTTCTTCTCTTAGCTGTTGAGGTGTTTTTCTCTTGTTTTTTGATGGCTTAGTTGTTCTTTTCGTTCCTTTTTTGTTTTCTCTTTTTTCCATTTTTATTCTTGCTTTTTCATCTGCTTCTCTAATTGCTTCTATCCTATCACTATATTTACTACTAAATTTACTTTTTGAGCGTTTAGCTCTCTTTGCTTTATTTTTATTTTTTAATTCTTTTTTCTCATTTTTCTTCATGTCTTTTTTTATTTTGTTTATCCTTTTTTCTTCTCTTAATTTAGTATTTAGCATTAAATATTGAGGATCATTTTGTTTATCTTGATATTTTAAGTCATCACATATAAGTTCTATTATTGATAAAGCAACTAATCCTGGGTCATGTCTTATATGGTCATCTTTTATCATTGATAGATTTCTTTGTAAAAATTTGATTCCTTTTACTTTATCTATATCTTGCCCTACTAAATCTTGTCCTTCTAAATTATACTTTTTAATAAATTCTGGAATTATTTCGCCTGTATCATATATACAATAATCTACAACTCCTGTTCCACAATGATCTATTATTGCATTTAAATGATCTGAAACTGTATAATCATCAGTTTGTCCTGGTTCTGTCATTATATTACTTATATATACTTTTATTGCTGTGCTCTCTTTTATTGCTTTTGCTATTCCATTTACTAATAAATTTGGTATTACATTTGTATATAAGCTTCCAGGTCCTATTATTATACAATCTGCATTTTTTATCGTTTCTATTACTCCTGGTGCTGGTCTACAATTTGATGGATTTAACATTATTCTATTTATTTTTGTTACTTTTTCTGACACTACTTCAGGTATTCTTGATTTTTCCTCTACTATGTATCCATTTGCAAGTTCTGCAACTATTTTCATTTCATCTAATGTTACTGGCATTACTTTTCCAACTATATTTAGTACTTCACTACTCTTCATTATTGAATCTTCAAAATTTCCATTTATTTCTTTCATAGCTGAAAAATATATATCAGAGAAATTTAGTCCTTTTAATCTTCCTTTATTAAACTCATAGTTAAACAATTTATTTATTTGCTCTTTTTTAGATGAAAGAGAAATTATACTGTCTTTTATGTCATCTAATGGTAACATTTCTAGTTCTCTTCTTGAATTTGACATTTGCTCTCCATAGTCTGATACTGTAACTATTGCTGTCAAATTGTTTGTATAGTTTTTCATACCTTCTAATACTGTATTTAATCCTGTTCCCCCACCTATAACAACTATGTTAGGTCCTTTATCATATACAGTTTTGTTAAATATTAGTGATTTAATATTTACATTATTTTTATTTTCCATCCTCTCATCTGTAGCTTCAATTAAGATTTCTAGTGTTCTTTTATTTAGAAATATTAATCCTAATACTATTGCTATAAAACCAACTACAAATATTGCTACAACTTGTCCTACTTCTTGAAAAGATATTTCTCTCATTACTAAAATCTTTGCTAAACCATAACATGCTAAAATTATTCCTATTAATATCAAAAACATCCATCTTTTCATTTTGCTACTTGATTTAAACCATTGCATAAAACCTTTCATTGTTTTTATTCCTTTCACATTTCATATTTAGTTTATTATTTTAATATTTTTAATTATTTCGTTATTTTTCTCCTATAACCTGAATTTCTAAATTTAGTTTTTTTTCAAATTTTTCATATATTACTTTTTTTACATGTTCTATCAAATTTAAAATATCATCTGCTGTTGCATTTCCTTTATTTATTATAAATCCTGCGTGTTTTATTGAAACTTCGGCATCTCCAATATTATATCCTTTTAGACCTGCTTCATCTATTAGTTTTGCTGTTATATAATCTTCTCCTCTTTTAAATGTACTTCCTGCACTTGGATATTCTATTGGCTGATGTTCTTTTCTATAATCTTTATATATTTTCATTTTTTCTTGTATTCCTTCTTTATTTCCTTTGTATAATTCTATTATAACTGAAGTCACGATATATTTATTATTTTTTAATATTGAATTTCTGTATTCAAATTTCATATCTTCTTTTGTAAATTCTTTTACTTTTCCTGAATAATCAAGACATTTAACACTTTTTACAATATCTTTCATTTCTTTACCATGTGCACCTGCATTCATTATTACAGCTCCACCTATAGTTCCCGGTATTCCTGAAAGTTCCTCAAATCCTGATATTTCTTTGTTCATCAATATTTGTCCTAATTTAGGAATTTTAGTACCTGATTTAACTTCTATAATATATTTATTAGCTCTTAAAACTTTTTCTTTTTGGTCTGTTCTTCGGATAATATCTTCTATTTCTTTTGTTTTTTCTGAATTTTTTTCTTCTAATATTTTAATGTTTTCTATCCTCATTAATAATACTATTCCTTTTATTCCTCCGTCCAAAACTAATAAATTGCTCCCATTTCCCACTACATGAATTTCTATATTGTTTTCATTAGCAAAATTTAATATTTCTTTTAAATCTGTTTCATTATCTATTTTTATTAAACATTCTGCTGGTCCCCCAACCTTAAATGTTGTGTATTTTTTCATAGGTTCATTATATAGAATTTTCTTTTTATCTATATTTAAGCTTGAATTTTCTATAAGTCCTTTTATATTCAAATTTTACACTTCCTATCTTTTTATTAATGCCATAGGAATATATTTTATTTTTCTATAACATAAATAAGGTTTTATATTTTTTAGTATTTTATTAATTTTTCTTTAAAAAAGTTCTTGTTTACTATATCATCTTTTTAAGAAAAAAACAAGCCACATATGAAATAAATGTGACTTGTCCTATGTTTATTTACATTTTTATACCGGTATTTTTTTATTTTCTTCTAAATCTAATACTTTTCTTTCTAATGTTGATTGAGTTAATTCTATTTTATATATCTTTGAATTATACCCATCATGTGATACTCTATTTTTCTCAAATTCTTCATAGAATTGTTGATTAATTTTTTCTTGTTTCTTTTGTTTGTCCTCAAAATATTTTACTATATTTCTGAATTCTTGAGCAATTTCTTTATTTTGTTCATCAAATCGCCTATTTAACTCATCTTTTGTTACTAAATTTTTCGTTAATTCTTTTAATTCTTTCTTTAACTCTTTTAACAATTCGGCTTTTAATTCTTTTGAAAGTTGGGTTTTCAACTCTTTTGCTAATTCTGTTTTTAATTCTTTTGCTAACACTGTTTTTAATTCTTCTTTTTGTTTTTCAAGCTTTTCATCTATTTCAATTCTTAAACTTTCAAAACCCATAATCATATTTTTTTCTAATCTCTCTATAGATTTTATCACTTTTTCCTCCATATTTTCACCTCATTTCTTTTTTAATTAATTCTCATTTTTTTATAGATCCCATTTTTATTTAATAATCAAACTTTAAATTCCTTACAATTATAACATCGAAAAATTATAATTACAATAACATATTATAATTTTTATAAAATATAATTTTATAAAGTGATTTATATGCTGAAGCAAAGCAACACAATGGAGGTTTATATGATACTAAATCAAAATTTCTATGTTATAAAATTCAAAAAAAATTTTTTCCCACTAATATTCATAAGTTTTACTTTATGTTTATTAATATTTTCAAAAAATAATCTACCTGCTGTAAAATCTGGATTATCACTTTGGGCGAATTCTGTGGTCCCTTCATTATTTCCATTTTTTGTAGCTACAGAACTACTTATGCATACTAATATTGTATCTCAATTAGGTTTAATATTAAATAATTATATGAAACCATTATTTAATGTTCGTGGTGAAGGTAGTTTTGCTTTTATTATGGGTATTATTAGTGGATATCCTGTAGGTGCAAAAATTGCCACTAATTTCAGAAAGAATAATATTTGTACAAAAGAAGAATGTGAAAGATTACTTAGTTTTACAAATAATTCTGGTCCTTTATTCATAATAGGTACTGTCGGTATCTTAATGTTTAAAAATACTACTATTGGCATTTTACTTTTTATAACTCATATTTTGGCTTGTATAAGTGTTGGCATTATTTTTAGATTTTGGAAAAAAAATAAACAATCTGAACTATATAATTTAAAAAATTCTAGTAAAATAAATACCAAAAAAGAAGTTAGTTTTTCTAATTTAGGTGAAGTTCTAGCAGAAAGTATTACAAGTAGTATATCTACAATCCTTTTAATTGGCGGATTTGTAGTTATCTTTTCAAGTATAATTTCTATTTTACAATCTAGTGGAATATTAAATTTGATTTCTACTTGTTTATCTCCTATTGCAAACTCTCTTAATATTGATACCACTTTTATTTCTAGTATTTTAACTGGTATTTTAGAAATAACTAATGGAATAAATTCTATATCTAATATTGCTTGTAAAAAGATTTCAATAAATATAATTATCACTGCATTTCTACTTGGATTTGGTGGTATTTCTGTATTATTACAGGTATGGAGCATAACTTCTAAAACTGACTTGTCTATAAAGCCTTATCTATATGGAAAAATCATTCAAGGATTTCTAGCTGGATTTTATACTTATATACTTATTAATATTTTTCCTTTTTTTAATTTTGATTTGTAAATTTTTCTTTTTAATTTTTATGACTTTACTTTTTAATTTAGCTTGTATATTTTGCATTTTTTTGCATTTTATAAAATATATTTATTTAAGGAGGTTTTTATGGTTATGGATAAGGATTTTAATGGTTTTCCACCATATATGGATTTTGGTATGCAATCTCAAAATGGAATGGATATGAATGAATTGTATAAAGACCCTATGTTTAATCCTATAATGCAATATGAGCAAGCTTATAGCTATTATCGCTATTTGTGTATGCAGATGGATTATAAAATTAAGTGTAAAGAATATGAAAAAATGTGCGGACATTCTCAGGATAGAAACCAAAGAGAGATAAAATAGGGACGGTTCTTAATAAGCATTTTTGTGCCAAAGGGGACGGGCTATTTTGGCACACTTTATTTATTCAGCAT
>CAMMNR010000100.1 GCA_946498265.1 uncultured Clostridium sp.
TTCTTTATATCCCCAATCAATTAAAAGATTAAAGTATTCTCTTTCAATTGGGTCTGTAATACGAAAAGAATTAAAACGCTCAATTTTTTTGGGTTGTTTTTCTTTGCAAAGTGAACAATATTGTTCATTATCGTCAATATAATTTAGTTCACATTTTTCACATAATTTCATATAGACCTCGAAGTTAATTTCTAACAATTGTATACTAGAATTTACAAGTTTTGTCAAATTGCCATATTGCTTTTTGTTTATTTATAACATAAATTCGTATTACTAAGCGAATAATCGTATCAAAAAGTGGTTGTTATTATATTTACAAACAGATATAATACAAATGAAGAAAGGAGGATAAGGTGTATAATAAAATCAATAAAGTTATTGGTAAAAACATTTCTAATTTAAGAAGGTCGATGAACTTAAAGCAAGAAGCTTTTGCAATGGAACTTAATTCTATGTTGAAAATGAAATACAACATAAATGCCACATACGATTTTAAAACAATAAGCAAGTGGGAGATGGGGAAATCTATTCCAAGGTTAGATGTCTTAATTGCCATAAGCAGAGAGTATAATTTAAGTTTAGATGAACTTCTTAAAGAAGATATTAAAGATGTGGTGTCAAAGTCAAGTTTTTCTAATTCAGAAGAAAATCTATTAAATGAATTTATAAAAAATCCAGCCGTTTGCACACTCGAAAACGGAAAACTTGTTAGTGCGTTTAATCCAAAGATGTATAAATATGGTCAACTATCATATTTAGCAGATAATCTAGTTGAATATAGATCTGGTTATAGTAGAAATTTTTCTTTTACAAATGAAACAAAAGAAGTTGAAATCATAGTTGGAATAATGGATGTAAACGACGGGAAGAGAGAACTGCATTATTTAGGAAATGGAGAGAACGATATTGTTAGCATTGAAAAGGTGCCATTAGATTTTGAAGTTAAAACAAATAACAACAACATTATAAAAGAGATTTATTATCACGAGTTACTTAACGAAAACAACATAGAAGTTATAAAACTTGGCAATGGAAAAAGTTTTGTGCTTAATGAAAACTTTTCTAAGTATGATAGTAGTCTTTACAAATTTACAAAAGATGATATGCCACAAGACTTGGATTTTTATGGTGTTGACAAACGTGAAGGTGATTGGACAGATTATGCATTGTTAAAAGGGCACTACATAATTGATGATGTTAATTTATTTGATTTTGAAGGTTCGGGAATTTATTACTATAAAAAGGCAGGAATATTTGTTGTTGTGTTATATGGAAAAATAAAGTGTAACGATGCACAACTTGTTAAAGTTTTGTCGGATGATTACAAACATAGACTTATCAATGCACTGCAAGAAATTACGGATAAATCAGTATGCAATAAAACTATTGAAGAACTAGAAAAATATTTAGAATATAGAAAAAAAGAAGAACTAAATTGATAAAAAATTAAGGAGTGTAAGATTTATGAGAAGAGAAGAGTTTAAAAAATGGATGTTGAAGAAGAAAAGAATTTATTGTGGTAAAGAAGGGACATATTCTGAGAGTGCTGTTGAAAGCAGAATTGGATATTTAATAAGGTTGGAAACTCATTTTAAATTAAATTTAGATAGTAAAGTTGTAGATGAACAAACGGCAATTCAGTTTTTAAAAGACATAAGAGAAGCACATATAGAAGATTTAAGACATACTCCACTATCAAATGCGTTTAGACATTATTATGAATTTTCAACCGGATTATACATAAATAAAATTTTTTAGTAGAAAAATGTAATTTAAATAAAACTTAATAAATTTTTTTAAAGAATCTAACATTTGTATCTAATCTATTTCAATTTACCATTGGTAGTTTGCAAACAAAAAAACACAAAAGGAGAAAATATGGAAAAATATATTATTGAAACATTAAAAATTTTAAACGAAAATGATAAAAATCAAATATTAAAAATAAACAATGAAAATTTAGCAAAAAATGGTGGAACACTTGAAAATGAGGGTATTTTGCCATACGATTATCTTGTTGTTGCACGATTAAATCAAAATATAATCGGTTATGCTTTCTTAAAAAAAGATTTTTATAGAAAAAATGATATGTATGTTTCACAAATTGCTTTAGATAAAAATTATCAAAGAGAAGGAATTGGAACAAAAATTTATGAATATATTTTTAAACATTTAAAAGGTTTTAATTCAATAAGTTGTCATATTAGAATTTATAACTTAGGTTCAAGATTATTTCACGAGAGTTGTGGTTTTATGCTTAAACATGATAACCAATTTATAAATAATTATATTGCAACAAAAAATGTTACAGAAAATAATTTGCTTGATTTTGATAAATCAAAACCAGAAGAATATTTTATTGATGATAGTAGTTTAAAACTTATGGGAGCAATAATTGGAGATATAGTTGGTTCTCCTTATGAATTTATGAGTTTGAAATTAAAAAATTTTCCATTATTTAACAACTATTGTCGGTTTACAGATGACACAGTTATGACTTGTGCAATAGCACAAAGTTTAATTGACTGCAAGGGAGATTACACAAATCTTGACAAAATAACAATAGTGAATATGCACGAAATAGGCAAACATTATTACAAAACAGCAGGTTATGGTGGAATGTTCTATGATTGGCTTATAACTGGAAGTGTGGAACCTTATAATTCTTTTGGAAATGGAAGTGCAATGCGAATTAGTGCAATTCCTTATGTTGCAAAAAATTTAGAAGAAGTAAAAGAATTGTCAAGAAAAGTAACCGAAATTACACACAATCATCCAGAAGGCATTAAGGGTGCAGAAGCAACAGCAGTGGCTGAGTGGATGGCGTTAAACGGATGTAGTAAAGAAGAAATTAGAAAGTATATTGACGAAAATTATTATCCAATGGACTATGATGAAAACGATTTATTTGAAAATTACAAATTTGAAGGTTCGTGCCAAGAAACAGTACCACAATGCATTTTTGCGTTTTTGGTATCAAACTCATATGAGGATGCAATAAGAAAAGTTATTTCTTGGGGTGGAGATACCGACACGATGGGCGCAATAACGGGAGGCATAGCAGGGGCATATTATGGTGTTCCAAGAGAAATTGAAAAGCAAGGGCTAAAGTATTTAGACGAGCGTATGTTAAAAATTGTTAAAGATTTCAATAAAATAATAATTAAAAATAGATAATTATCAAGAAAAGAAGTAAAGTAAAGATAGGAAGGTGGTAAGTATGAATTCTTTAGAAATGGAAAAGAAAAATAAAAAAGTTTATTTGTTAGAAGAAAATATTGATGATGTAAAAAAAGAATATGGCTCATTCCAAAGAGATGTTATAAAAATTTACAATGAAATATCTGATTTATGGGGGAAATTTAGCACTATTTTTAAAGCATGCAATAAATTAATTCGTTCAAAAGATGTTGATGCATTTTGCGACCGCGAGGATGAGCTTGTGGGAAGATACTCTATCGTTTATAATAAAGAGTCAGACAAGTTAATTATGTATACAAAAGGAAAAATTTTATTCGAAGGAAACATTTCAGATATTGAAGAAGTTGAAAATTTATTGGCAGATTATTATACCTATGATAGGGATAATCTAGATGAATCTTACAATTCTTCTGCTAACAAACTAAAAGCCTTGAGACAAATTTATAATGATAAACACAATCAATAATACGAATGATTTTCATTCTCGAATGTTTTGCGTGTTTAGTAACTTGAATCTCAAAAGGTGCCAAGTTGTGTGTCAAAAGTTATTTTTCTTTCATATGTTTCTCCTTTTAATAATCATATCGCATCTCAACCTTATTTGTACAGGCAGTGAGATGTTATTTTTAGTGACTATGAAAAATATTATTGTTTTAAGTTTGAGCTGGATGCAAAAAATGGTATAGTAGATTTTAGAAGTGCACGTTAATAAAGATTATAATAAAAATAATGAAGGAAAGACCATGGATGATAGAATCATTTCTGAATTTATGAAAAGAGATTTGAGATTTTATATCGATATCTTGATTGATGATGAAGAGTTTGTTGATGACATAGAAAAATCAAAAATATTTCACAAGTTTAAAGATTTGAATTTGGAAGAGAAGAAAGAAGTGTTTAATGCCTACATAGGCAACACGGCAAGGACTTTTATCATGTGTAATATTGTCGCAAAGCATATTCATAAAAAAATGTATGCACTTCAAGATAAATTTTTGGATCCATACTGGAAAGAACGCTTTGACAAAGTCGACAAAAATATATAAATAATAAAGATTTAAATGTCTTTTTCGATTACTGGCATAATTCGGTAATTTTTATTAAGTTAGCATACAAATTAAATTATGACAGGTAAATAATTATGTCCATATAGTAGATGTTTTTCATGAATATATTTATCCACTCACGACATCAGAGATAGATTTTCATCGTTCAAGAATTTGACAGTACAAAAACATTGTTTTTTTAGATACTTACATCAATTAGATTAAAAAGATGAATAAGTAAACTTATAGTTTACAAATTGCCAATAAAAGTTGGTTGATCGAATTTTAAAAATATATTACAATATTACCGTATGGAGGCAAGGATGAAACTTAGTGAAAAAATTACATTATTAAGAAAACAAAAAGGATTTTCTCAAGAAGATTTGGCAAATATGCTTGATGTTTCCCGTCAGGCTGTTTATAAATGGGAGAATGATGCATCAATGCCAGACATAGATAAAATAAAAAAAATGGCCTCACTTTTTGACATCAGTTTTGATAGATTATTAAATGATCAAATAGATATCACACAACAAAATACCGCTAATTCAAATATAGTTAATACTGCAAAGGTGTATCGCGATGTTTTTAACTCAGGATTCAAATTAAATTACAATCAACCGGATATAGACCATGGATATACAGAAAACAGAAATAAAAAATTGAAAAACAGTAATGAGATTTATGAACATAAAACCAGTCAGATGAAGGAATTTTTAGAAGCAATGGGGATTGAAAATTACATACTTTTTCAATCAGATTTATGTGGCTGTTTTTTCCAAAACGAAAATGATTTTACTTTTGGCTTTTATTATGATGGTAATATTCAGTTTTTATGTCCATATGAAAATTTTATTAGTGTACATTTAAATAATTCTGGCAATAAAATGGATTATGGGAGACAAACGGTTTTTGGTGTTGGACTAGGGGCTGGAGGAATAAATTCAATTGGAGTGGGATCAATACCACAACTAAAATTTAGCAAACCTTCAAATTATACATTGACTATTTCTTACTTTGATAAAAATGGCAAAGTAAATGAGTTCAAGCTTGATGTAAATTGTAATAGAAGGTACACAATTTATCAAATGAAAAAAATAGATGAGATTGATTTATTTAATGAAATTCAGTCTGATTTCGCAAACAAACAATTAAACAACATTGTTGCAAAACTAGAGACTTGTCATGCTTTGGCGGAGAAAATATTTTATAAAGAAATTGATGTTAAAAATATCAATATTGAAGAAATTAAAAAAGTATACAACAAAAGATATGAGCAGGAAAACGAATTCAAAAACACGTTAGAACAAGAAGTGTTAGGAGACAATTTAAGACGTAAAAAAACTATGTGGATCGTACTTGGAGTTCTGGCAGGCATATTCATTTTTGTATTGATTGTTAATACAATTTCTCATATTGTTGAAAAAACTCAGATGGAAGCTTTGGATAAAAGTAAAGCCGCCATTGTTGTTGAATTGATTGATCAAATAGGCGAGGTAACTTTGGAGGATAAGGATTTACTTTTTAGCATTGAAGATAATTATAATGACTTAACAAGTGCCCAAAAATCTTATGTAACAAATTATTCAATTTATACTGAAGCTAAGTCACAGTATAACATTTTGTATAAAAACTATATGGAGGAATACACAAAAGATGATCCTACTCGTAATATAACCTTAGAAGATTTGAATGGTACTTGGGAATGTGACAAATATAAAATTACTATTGGAGATTTTGCAAATGGCAAATCTGTTTGGTATAGAACATATAACAAACAAACTCAAAGTTATGGAATAGGAGGCGGAGTTGCAAGTAATTTACCATCAAGTTCTATTGGCGAATATGATTGTTTAACTCAAACAATGTCAGCTAGACTATATGAGTGGGGTAATGGTATATTTAGCGAATATCACGATATCACATTAACCAAAAGTATTGATGGAGAGTTAACAATGTACCTTATGGGCTATACTTTTATAAAAAATTAACATAAATTAGTAAAAACAAATATCATATATATTTTTTAAATAATTGACGATAAAAACCATACGAAATATATGTAAAAATGTAAGAAATGACGAAAGTTAATTTGCTTTGGTGGATTTTGTTTTCTATTTAAACATTAAACAGAAACAATTTAAAAACAATTTATATTGTAAAATTAAAGTGAGGTTTTTTATGGACAAGGATTTAGTTTTACAAAATTTAAAAGGATATTTTGATTATTTTCGATCTATTTACAATGTTGAGAAATTACAAAAAGAAAAAGAAGAAAGAGAAAAAAAGATTTTGAAATGTAATTTGACCCTTTGACAATAATTGATAGCAGAAGTGCTAAAATTAAACAACTTTGATTATTTAAAACTATCTAAAACTTTAAAAAACTATTTAAATTTCTCTTAGCATAAATTTCCCTTATCGGCAAATTCAAGATGTTTATTCTCTTGACTTTTTGCCGATATTTTTTTTA
>CAMMNR010000101.1 GCA_946498265.1 uncultured Clostridium sp.
TAAGACAATAGAAACATTAAGAGACTTACACGATGAAACAGGAATTCCAATTGTTCTGGTAGGAATGAGTTTAGCTAAACACAAGTTAAAAAAGCATACGCATTTATTTGATAGAATTTCAGAGATTTATAACTTTACTGAGTTTGAATATTCGGATATAAAGCAAATTGTAGACGAGATTTCAGAAGTTGAAATGACAAAAGAAGTAATAAGCGCAATTCATCGAAAAGCGAAGAGTTTTAGAAAGATTGTTGAAGTAATTAACACATTAGAAAATATAGCTCAAATAAATGGTATAAAGATGATTGATGAAAATATAGTTCGGGAGGTTTTTGGTGGATAAAATTCTTAAAGCCGCTAAAAAATTAAAGGCATTTACTATTGAAGATATTGTTATGCTTTGTGATATTGATGCCGATATGGTTGAAAAATTTTTGCAAGAATCAGAAAATATAAAATCGTGCGGAGATAAATTTGAATATATTGAAACCATAAAAGCAGAAGATAAATTTAAAATTATTGATAAAGATATTCCAAGCAAAAATTCGGATATTAATGTAATTGAGGCTTGTGAAATGTTTTTGATTATTAAAAAGAAGGTTTTGACAGAATCCTCTCTCCAATCTTACAAAACATTTGTTTATGCACAGATTATTCCGTATTTTAGGAAATTCAATCTTAAAGATATAACCGTTCAAGATATTGAGAATTTTAGAAAATATATGCAACAAAATAAAGTATCTGAACGCAGGATTAAGAATATTCTCACATTATTAAACCAAATCATAAAATATTTTCAAAATGAGGGTTATATAGATAAAACCTGTGTTTTTGAGATAAAAAGAATTGCCAATATACCTAAAAGACAAATTCAAATTCTAACACCGGAACAAGTTGCACAACTTTTCAAGATAACAAACAAAAAATACCCATATCTTACTCCAATTATACAAAATTTGATTACCTTAAAACAGCCTTTGAACACAATTTTAACAGGTAGTGAACAACAAAAGAAATACACAAAACGAAGAATAAGAAAAGATTTTTACAAAATAAAACAGGAACTTGGATTAACAAATTGTATGTTTGATGATTTAAGATATTGCAACAAAACGAAAAAAGTTTAATTAATTTTTCAGTCTTATTTCAGTTTGAATTGACAAAATGAAATAAAAGTGATATAATAAATATGTAATTTCAATTATGGAGTTGCCATGGATAATAGAGCAGGAATATACAAAACAAATTTATCAGGCAAAATGACTTACAAATCATTTGTACCATCAGTTTTACCACCTAGTCCACCGATAGAACTTAATAATGAAATTGTGGATTTATTAATTAAAGCTAGTAAACAACTTGCTTTATTAGAAGGAATATCAAGTAGAATTCCCAATATTCATCTGTTTATTTCGATGTATGTTAGGAAAGAAGCCCTTATGTCTTCTCAAATTGAAGGCACTCAAGCAACTTTAGAAGATGTATTAGACCCAATGCTTGAAGAAAATACCAATAGACCTGTTGCCGATGTTATAAATTATATTAAAGCTACTGATTTTGCGATAAATAGATTGAAAGTATTACCTTTGTGTAATCGCTTAATTAAAGAAGCTCATGAAGTTTTACTATCAGGCGTAAGAGGACAAAATAAAAGTCCTGGAGAATTTAGACATTCACAAAACTGGATTGGTGCAACAGGATGTGATTTGCAAAATGCTCGATATATCCCGCCTAATGTTGAAGATATGATTCAGTCAATGTCTGATTTAGAAAAATATATTAATGGTGACGGTGACCTTGATGTTTTAATCAGAGCAGGATTAATTCATTATCAATTTGAAACAATTCATCCATTCTTAGATGGTAATGGTAGAATTGGGCGTCTTTTAATAACTTTATTTTTAATGGAAAAGAAAGTTTTAAGCACACCGGCATTGTATATTTCTTATTTCTTGAAAAAAAATAGAATTGAATACTACGACAGAATGAACGAAGTTCGATTAAAAGGCAATTATGAACAGTGGATTAAATTTTTCTTAGAAGCCGTCTTTGAATCAGCAAAAGATGCCGTTGAAACTATAGATAAATTAATAGCTTTGCATGATAACTATTATCTTAAAATCGAAGGTTTGGGACGTCGTGCTAAAAATGCAATGAGAATTTTTGAATACTTAGAATCAAACCCTATTATTGATATTCAAAAAACATCTAAGGAACTTGATATAGCTTACAATACAATGTCTAGTATTGTAAAAGATTTAATTCGTATAGGTGTACTTGAACAGACTTCAAACCAAAGTAGAAATAGAACTTTTGTTTATAAAGAGTATTTGGAAATCTTGAAAGAAGGCACTGTATAATTTTACAATCCTATAAAATTCTTAAATAATAATTGCAAAGAATTAAAAATGCTAAGCAATGTCTTTTATCCTTTATTTATCCATTCATAAGGTAACAATGCTTTATTATTTCGCCATTCTTCAATTAATGAATTTTGAAAATCATCACTTTTTAGATTTGCATGTTCGGTAATAATTATTTGGAATTGTCCATTTTGTTTCTTTACAAAATCAAAAAGAAAATCAAATAAATTTAATACATGTTCTCTTTCGCTTTCTGAAACAATACCTTTCTCTTTATATGCTTCTATATTTTCTTCGGTTTCGGTCAAGAAGTATACTTGAGAGGGCTGATCTAAAAATAAAAACTTTGGAACAGGACGTTTGTGTTTTATAAAATGATTGTGAAAAGCCATTGTAGTTATCAAATTGTAATATAAATAGGTTTGTGCACTTCCAGTATCTTCTAATGAGAAAAATTCATTTTCTTCACTATCATATATATTGATTGAAACATTTTTAGGGTCATATGCAATTTTGTCTTTTCTGTGTTCTAAATTGGTTTTAAGATTATTATTTAATTCTGTCATATCTGAATTTAGGTTTGAAATTATGGAATTAAATTTTGCTTCTTCTTTTTTATAATCCAATAATTTATCTATATTCTCAATTTGTTTTTCCAGATTTTTTATTTCTTCTGTCAAATAGTCTTTATTTTCTAATTTTTCAACACTATCTAGCCATAAAGAAATTCTACCAATTGTTAGTAAATATTTGTTTTCTAATTTTTTATTATTTTCATATTGTTCTTCTTGTTTTTGTAATGCTATAATATTCTCTTTATTTTTACTATATTCATTTTTTAATGTTACTAGTTCTTGGTTTAATAATTGTTCCTGTTTTTTTAACTTAGGAAAACTTGCCATTGCAGTACCTAAAGAATTTTTAATTTCTTTATATACTCCTTCTATACTGGCAATATTGGGAGTTTTCTCTTTTATTGGCGAAGAACATAATGGACAAACATGACTATCTTCAAAATCTCTATATAATTCTATAGAACGAAGTCTCACTTCATGATATTTCTTTTCTGTTTCATATGAATTTATTATATCTAATCGAGAATTAATCGCAGATAGTTCTATATTAATACTATAAATTTTGTTTTTTATTTGTTCATTTTCTTTGAATAAATCATCTAATTTTGTTTTGTTTGATAAATCTATATCAAAAACAGGTTTATTATTTTGAGCTTGCAATAATAAATCATATATCTTATTTGTTTCATTTGGTAGCTCTAAACCTGAATCTAATATACCAATATTTTGACATTCTAATAATAAGCTCAATCCACGAGCAAGTCCTTCGCCCTTAATTTTTTCATTTTCTTCAATTTCTCTTAATTTTTTTCTTAATTCTTTTTCAAGTTGCTCTTTTTGGTTTAGTAGATCTATTTTATCCTCTCGCATTGCTCCAATAAAATAAGGTAGAGTATTTTTTAAGTCTTGTTTTTCCCAGTAATCTTTTACTGCTGGAAATAGAGTATCTTTTTGAGATATAGTTCCTTGCAATTGAAATGCATAATTTAACGCATGTCTTAAACTTATCTGAAAAGGTTTTCTAGTCGGATTATTATTTGGTATATACTTGATTTGATTTATACCTAACTTCGATGCAATTAATAATTCAATGGCATCTATATTGGAGTTTGGTTCTTCCGGTGCTATTTTAGGAATATTTATATTTTCACCTTCAATTAAGTATGCTTCATTTGTTGTTTTAGATGGGAATTCTGGATTTTTTCTTGCGATAAAAATCTCTTCATTTTCTATTTGGATTTTTATTGCAAACCAAGATACAGCTTTTCTTATATTTCTAGCAACTTTACAATTTTTACTTCCAAGACAGTAATCAACAATATCTATTAATGAAGATTTCCCGGTCGATGATTTACCTGAAATAATATTAATTTTTCCTGTTTTAAATTTTAATTCTCTAACATTTAAACCATCTTTACTGTATAATATAATTTCTAAAATTTGCATTAAATATTTACTCCCATTGTTATGAATACATTATAGGCATCTCCGCAAAGAGCTAAAAAATTTCCTATTTTTTCAGATTTTTCAAAATATTTTTTGAGCTCAACTTCTGATATTTTATTCGATGTTTCAATAATTAATAATTCTCCATTGATTATTTTTATAAGCCCAAGTTTGGCTAAAAATAATAAGCCTTCTTTTGTAATTTGTTTAAAATCTATTATTCGTTCAGCAAAATCATTTAACAAATCTGGTTTATTTTGAAACCACGATGAAAAACTTTTTCTGGTATATGCAATATCTTCAAATATTTGTGGTTTAAATATAAGTGGCAAGACGAAGTATATTAAAGGATATGGCATTGAGGTCTTTTTATTCTGATATCCTTTTATTGCACAATGAAGGATTTTTCCACAAAAAGCAGGATTATATAAATAAGCAATTTCTGGAGCTCTTTTCTCCCACACTTCCATCAGCATTAATTTCCAACCTCCGTCTCTAATCTTTCTTCTTGGTTTTCATTTAAACTCAATTTTTGAACATATTCAGGATGCCAACCTATTCTGAGGGAATTTGATAATATGTGATAAGAACCACGCATAATATAGAACCCCCTATTTGAATGTACTCCACCACTACATATTGGTAATTTTAAATCTCCAACTTGAAAATATATATCTTTACCTAATTTTATTTTGTCACTTTCACTAATTATCGTGTGAGTATTTTCTAATTTTGATTTTACTTGTTCCCATTCACGAATAAGTCGTTGCTCATATTGGCTTAAATCACCTATATATAACTTACCCTCTTTTATCCATTTACTTCTTTGCATATAAGCGCGATAATAGTCTAAAATAGCATTGGTTATTTCATTATCGTTAACTAATATTAAATTAAGTTGCTTTATAAAATTCTTTTGTTCTGGAGATAAGCATTCGGCAGTTACATCACTAAAATCAAATTCATAATCTATTGGTAAACTATCTTTTTTAAATTCATCACTTATATCAGATATTTTTTCATTAAGTTCGTTATATGTAATCGGAATGCTATTTTTTTCTATCAGATTATTTATAACTTTGCTAAACCACCATCCGATTAATTTTTCATAAAAATAGTTTATTTGTTCTCTTCGTACAGAAAATCGCAAAATTTGTTTAATATTGTTCTGTACATTTTCAATTTCCGGTTGATTATCTAAAATATATATGTTTTGAACTAACTTAGTCTTTAATTGTAAATCTAAACTATCAAAGGACACATAGCAATCCTCATTTACATGTTTTCTTATATTATCATTTAATAATCTCTTGTTTTTATTTTCAACTCCCTCTTCAGATATTTTTATAAGTTCTTCAAGTGCTTCTTGTGTATTTCTTAAATTTTTATCAATAGACAATTTATTAGCTATGCTATTTATGCTAGCACCTACAGTTGTTGTTAAAATAAAAGTTGTATCATTTACGTCGATTTCTTTACTCTTAATTCTCTCTGACCATATACGCAAAGTTTTCCATAAATCTTCACTTTTATCTGAGATAGAACCTTGCCTATTAATATGATGTTTATTTTGATATAAGGTTAAATGATTATTCCCCATTTGAAAATCAATATCATCAATGTTTTCTATATATATTTGAGCATTATTACATTCTTCAATATCCTTACTCATTAGTATTTGCAATGCAAAAAATGGTTGATAAAAATAGCCTAACATTGATGATTGTGCAGAGGAATCAAACATATACCTAATCCTTATGATGTGATTATTATAAATCAAAAATAATTAATTAGGTACTAATAATTTGTGTTAATTATATAGATTGTAAAACTATTGAATAATTATAAAAACTTGACTGAAATCGATAGATTTTTGGGTAAATTTTTATTATTTTGTAATGTATCTTAAGTGCTAATTTTACTGCTATTTACAGTTAATAAATGCTTCCGGCTTTGTTCCGACTCGAAAATCTGTACTCTAAATTGGACTATTTTGTCATATTGTTGTCATCACCAAAATATAGAGTATGTTTTAGTTTTGGGGATTAGTTTGAATTTGGATTGTATTTTTGAGGGACAAAAAGAGTAGAAAAAGACCTATTTGAGCAACTACAGTCAATTTAAGGAATACCGCTAATCTTCAAACATATTGCCTAATTGAGCCTATTATTCTACAATTCAAATATCTCATCAAACCTTATTAGTGTCTAATGTTGTGTATCAAGGATTTTGAGAAAAAGTATCGCAAGTTTGACATTTAAGTCGGAAAACACTTATAAATTTTCGATT
>CAMMNR010000102.1 GCA_946498265.1 uncultured Clostridium sp.
TATCTATTGTTCTTGAATCTCCATAATAATCATAATTCCATACATTATTTAATATCTTATCTCTTGAAAGAGCTATATTTTCATTTTCTACAAGATATACTAATAATTCATATTCTCTTAAACTTAGCTCTAATGTTTTTCCATCTACTTTGACAGTTCTTCCTTCTTTATCTATTTCTATTCCTCCATAATCTTTTACTTCTCTTGTATCTTGATTTGTTCTTTTTAAAATAGCTTCTACTCTAGCCACCAAAATTTTAGGACTAAATGGTTTTGATATATATTCATCTACTCCTAATTCAAATCCAAATAATTCATCTTGTTCTTCTCCTCTTGCTGTTAGCATAATTATTGGAACTTTTGATTCTTGTCTTATTTGTCTTAATACAGACCATCCATCTAATTTTGGCATCATTACATCTAATAAAATAAGATTAATCTTATTTTTATTTTGTTCAAAAACTTCTAATGCTTTTTCCCCATCTTCTGCTTCTAAAATTGTATATCCTTTTGCAACTAAAAAATCTTTTATTAATTTTCTCATTCTTAATTCATCATCTACTACTAATATACAACTATTCATTATAAATACAACTCCTTTAGATTAGTTTTTCTTATTATACTAGATTTTTATGTCTAAATTGTGAACAAATCAGAAAAAAACTCCGAATAAATCGAAGTTTTAATGTTACCACTCTTGCAACTTTACCTATTAATTTTTTATATATACACTCCTACTCTCATATGCTAATTTAATATCCTCTTCTTTTAATATTTTCATTATTTTTAGATTTATACTTTCTACTTCTTCTAAATAACTTTCATAATCTACAGAGTCTGTATATGTATATACTAAAATATTTATGCCATTTTCTGCTATTTGATCAAATCTAACTATTATAGAGTCATCATATATTGCTTCTCTCGACTGTAACATTTCTCTTACTCTTTCTTCAAATTTTTGTAGTTTTTCTAGTGTTGTATTTGATTCTACACATAGATTTGTTTTATATCTTCTTTTTTCCATTTTACTCCAGTTTGTTACTGATGCTTCTGATATTATAGAGTTTGGTACATTTACTACTGAATTTTCAAATGTTCTTATTCTTGTACTCCTAAACGTTATATCTTCTATTGTTCCTTCAAAATTATTAAATTGTACCCAATCTCCAACATTAAATGGTTTGTCTATAAATATTATTAATCCTCCAAATAGATTTTTTGCTGTATCTTGTGCCGCTAATGTTACTATTATTCCACCTATTCCTAACCCAGCTACAAGTCCATTTAGATTTATTCCCAATAGTGTTATAGCTACAAATACAGCTATAATATATATTATAACTCTTATTACTTTTAGCATGAATCCAAACATATTGTCATCTAATTTACTATTTAATTTTTTTCTTAACCTTTTAACGAGACTAGAGCCCATCCTAAAGCTTGAAGCTAATCCTTTTGCAAATGCAAAAACTACTATTATTTCAAAAATTTTTGTAATAATATTCATCACTTCAGTACTTATATTTAGTGGCTTCTTTAAAAATAGTATTCCTAAATATACTCCTAATATCGTAAAAAATATTCGTAATGGATTATAAAATGCATTTTCTTTTATTAGTGCTTTGTTTTTAGTTTTGAATTTAAACATTTTTACAATTATATAGGAAAAACTTGAACTAAGTGCTTTAAAAAGTATTATTATACATAATGCAATTAGTATATCTACTATTTGTATTGATGCTATATAATTTACAACATCTTGGATTTGTTCCATCATTAGTTCATCTCCTCTTCCTAACTAGTTTATAATTATTTTTAATATTCTTATTCCCTAATATTGTATTTACAATATTAAAGAATTATAAACTATATCTTAGCTATTATCCCATGTAGTCTCTTAATTTTTTGCTTCTACTTGGATGTCTTAATTTTCTTAATGCTTTTGCTTCTATTTGTCTTATTCTTTCACGTGTTACATCAAACTCACGTCCAACTTCTTCCAATGTTCTTGCTTTTCCATCTTCTAATCCAAATCTTAATTTTAAAACTTTGGCTTCTCTTGGTGTTAATGTATTCATTACTTCTTCTAATTGTTCTTTTAATAATGTATATGATGCAGCATCATGTGGAGCTGGACTATCATCGTCTTGTATAAAGTCTCCTAAATGACTATCATCTTCTTCTCCTATTGGTGTTTCTAATGATACAGGATCTTGTGCTATTTTTTGTATTTCCATTACTTTCTCTACTGGTATTTCCATTTCTGCTGCTATTTCTTCTGGGGTTGGTTCTCTTCCCATCTGTTGTAATAAGTGTCTTGATGTTCTTATTAATTTATTTATTGTTTCTACCATGTGTACTGGAATTCTTATTGTTCTTGCTTGGTCTGCTATTGCTCTTGTTATTGCCTGTCTTATCCACCATGTAGCATATGTGCTAAATTTGAATCCTTTTGTATAGTCAAACTTTTCTACAGCTTTAATAAGCCCCATATTTCCTTCTTGGATTAAATCTAAAAATAGCATTCCTCTTCCTACATATTTCTTAGCTATACTTACAACTAACCTTAAATTTGATTCTGCTAGTTTTTGTCTTGCTTCTTCATCATTATTTAAAATTCTTTTTGCTAAGTCTAATTCTTCTTCAAATGTTAGAAGTGGTATTCTTCCTATTTCTCTTAAATACATACGTACAGGGTCATCTACATTTATTCCATCATAACTTGTATCTGTTATTTCATCTAATTTTAAGTCTTCAACTTCTTTTAAATCTTCTATATCTGGTTCTTCATCTAAATCATCTTGTAGGTCTAATCCCATTTCTTCAAAAGCATCAAACACTTTATCTATTTGATCTGGGTTTACATCATCCAATTCTTTTGCTAAGTCTCCATATGTTATCTTTCCATTTTCTTTTGCTTTTTTTATTATATTATTTACTTTTTCTTGTTTTATTTTTTCATCATCTTCGTTTGTTTCATTTTTTTCATCTTTTTTATTTACTTCATTATTTTTTATTTCTATTTTTGTGATTATATCTTCTTCATTTTTCTTTCCTTTGTTTTTTTCTTTAGTTTCTTTTTTGGCTACCTCTTCTTTTTCTAGCTTTAACTCTGTATTTTCGTTTAACACTTCTTTCTTTTTGCTCATATAAAAACCTCCAATCATTAGTGTAACTATCTTTTTTACACTAACTTCCCCTATTTTTTATTTTTTTAATTTATTAGTAATTTCCATTATTTCCACTAATATTTTATCTTTTTGCTCTTTTGAAATATCTGAATTCATTAATTTAGATAATTCTTCTCTTTTTTCGTATAATTTATCTCTTTCGTTTCCTTTTATTACATCATCTATGGCTTTTTCAATGTTATCATTTAATCCATAATCTTCTGCCATAATTTCTGTTATATGATTTTGTTCTTCTTCCCCTAAATTATCTATAATTGCGTTTATATTATTATTCCCTTTATCAAATTCTTCATATATAACTTGAGCGATTTTTTTGTTTGTATCATCTTTAAAATCTTCTATTTTTATATTTTGTTTTATTATTTGATATATACTAATTTCACCAGTTAATAATATTGATATAATTGTATTTTCTCTCCTTCTTATTTCTTCATTAATTTCATTTTTTTCTATTTTTTGATGTTTTATTACTGGCTTATTTTTTTCTAATGATGTTTGACTTTTTTCATTTTTATATGTTAGTTTGTTTACTTCTGCATATATTGCTTCTTTAGATATATCATACTCTTTTGCTATCTTTTCTATATAAACTTCTCGTTCTATTGTATTATCTATTTTTGACATTAATTTTGCAATTTCATTTAAAAATTTGATTTTATCATTGACATTTTCTAAATCTATATCTTTTTTTAATACTTTTACTTTAAATTCTACAACTGAAATAGCTTTTTCTATCAATGCTTTAAATCTAACATTTCCATATTTGATAATATATTCATCTGGATCTTTTGCACCTTCCATCTGCAAAATCCTGATATCACATCCCATGTTCTGTAAAATATCTAAAGCTCTTATTTTGGCTGTTAAACCTGCTTCATCTGAATCAAAACTCAATATTATTTGTTCTGCATTTTTCCTTAACAACCATCCTTGTTGTTGAGTTAATGCTGTTCCAAGTGGTGCTACAACATTTGTTATTCCTCTTTGATGAAGTGATATAACATCCATGTATCCTTCAACTATTAATAGTTTTTTTGTATCTCCTTTTTTAGCTACATTTAATCCAAATAGATTTCTACCTTTACTATATACAACATTTTCTGGAGAATTTATATATTTAGGTTTAGAGTCATCTAATACTCTTCCTCCAAATGCTATTACTCTTCCTCTTGCATCACATATTGGAAACATCAATCTATTTCTATATCTGTCTATATATTTTCCATTGTCATTTTTATTAACTAATCCTGATTCTAATATTTCTGTATCTTCAAAGCCTTGTTTTTTTAGTTCTCTATATAGTTCGTCAAATTTTCCAGAAAATCCTATTCGAAAAGATTTTAAAGTATTATTTGTTAATTTTCTCTTTTTTATGTATTCTTGTGCTATTTTAGCTTCTGGCTTGTACAAATTTTCATGATAGAATTGTGCTGTAAATTCATTGACTTTATACACTTTTGACTTTAATTCTTCTTTATATGAGTCTGCAGAATTTTGTAGAGTTGGTAATTGAATATTTGACCTTTCTGCTAGTGTTTGAACCGCTTCTACAAAACTAATCCCTTCTATTTTTTGTAAAAATGTGAATACATTTCCTCCTACTCCACATCCAAAGCAATGGAAAATTTGCTTATCTGGAGAGACAGAAAAAGAAGGTGATTTTTCATTATGAAAAGGACATAATCCAAAAAAATTTCTTCCACTTCTTTTTAAATGTACATATTGTGAAATTATATCTACTATATCATTTGTTTGTCTTACCTCATCTATAATTTCATCACTGTATCGCAAAGAATTTTTCCTCCTTTTCTAAAAATATTACTCATAATTATATTATTCGACGTATTTTACATAAATCCTTCTAAATGTTTTAAATTTTTTGTTAGTACCTCTAGCTAGCCCATAATGTATCACAAAATATATAATTTTTCGGTTCAATACATAATTCAAGAAATTATTCCAATCACATTCAAAATTATATATTTTGTGATACATTATTGGGTAGTTAGGGGTGCTAATAAAAAAATTCCTATTAACTTTAAAAATATCTAATAGTACATTTATGTCTATTAGATATTTTTATTTTAGTATTGTCTTCCCCATACAATCATTTTATCAGCTTTTTTTCCACAACATACACATGTATCTGATAAATGTTCTTGTTCAAATGGCATACACCTAGATGGTGCTCCTGTTATTTCTTTTACCTTATCTTCACATTCTTGAGAACCACACCACATTGATTTTACAAAGCCTTGGTTTTCATTTAGATTTTTTTCTAATTCTTCCATATTTAATGCTATTGTTGTTTTTTCTTCCATTCTTTTTTTACATACATTAAACATAGATTTTTGTATATCATCTAATAATTGTTGTAGTTTTTCCTCTAATTCTTCTAATTTTACAACTATTTTTTCAGATGTATCACGTCTAGATAATATTGCTTGACCTTTTTCTATATCTTTTGGTCCTATTTCTACACGAACAGGTACTCCCCTCATTTCCCAATCATTAAATTTATATCCTACACTATAGTTATCTCTATCATCAACTTTTGTTCTGAATTTTTTACTTAGTTTTTCATTTATATTATTAACAACTTCTAGTACATTTCCTTTTTCTTGTGCAATTGGTACAATTACTGCTTGTATTGGTGCTACATATGGTGGTAATTTTAATCCTCTATTATCTCCATGTGCCATAATTACAGCACCTATTAGTCTTGTACTTATTCCCCAAGATGTTTGATAAGCATATTCTTGCTTTCCTTCTCTGTTTTGGAATTTAACTTCAAAAGGTTTTGTGAAGTTCGTTCCAAAATAATGTGATGTTCCTCCTTGAAGTGCCCTTCCATCAATCATTAAAGTTTCTACTGTATATGTACTTTCTGCTCCAGCAAATTGTTCTTTTTTAGTTTTTTGCCCTTTTAATACTGGAATTGCTAATAAATTTTCAATAACATCTGCATATACTTCTAGCATCTCTAATGTGAATTTTTTTGCTTCTTCAGCTGTTTCATGGATTGTATGTCCTTCTTGCCATAAGAATTCTCTTGAACGTAGAAAAGGTCTCGTTTCTTTTTCCCATCTTAAAACATTACACCATTGGTTATATAAAAATGGTAAATCCCTCCATGAACTTAGCCATTTTGAGTACATTGTTGAGAATATTGTTTCTGATGTTGGTCTAACACAAAGTCTTTCTTCTAATTCTTCTCCTCCTCCCATTGTAACCCATGCAACTTCTGGAGCAAAACCTTCTACATGCTCTTTTTCTTTATTTAATAAACTTTCTGGTATTAATACTGGCATAGAAATATTTTCTACCCCATGTTCTTTAAATTTTTTGTCAGCATATTTTTGGATATTTTCCCAAATAGCATATCCATATGGTCTTATTGATATAAATCCTTTTACTTCTGTATAATCTGCTAATCCAGCTTTTA
>CAMMNR010000103.1 GCA_946498265.1 uncultured Clostridium sp.
AACCTGTTTATCGGTGAAAATAAGATGAATATAAAAGATAAACTAAACTTGTAGAGGTCTATATGGAAAGTTTTATGGACAGGGGTCCGATTCCCCTCATCTCCACCAAGCCAAAGCAAAAATCGCTTAAAATTTAGCTTAATAAAATAAAAATAAAACAGTAAAATATTGATTTTAAGCCGTTTTTAAAGATAATTTTATTTTGTGTTACTTTGTGATTTTTTGTAAATTTTTGCATTTTTGTCAGCAATTTTGTCAACAAAAATGCTAATTTTTTTACACCAGAATTTTTAGAAATGAAAAAGTAATAGAATACTTAGAGTATCAATACTTTCCGAAAAATGTCAACAAAATTACTGTTGACATTTTTCAGAAGGTATTTTTTTCTTATCTTTCATTTTCAAAAGTGTTATCTAAAAATTCCTGTCCATTATTAAATGGTGTAAAACCAGCAGTCAACTGTCGTCCATTATTCAACTGTGTAAAATCATCATTTTGGTTGTTTTCAAGCATATTTGACTCATTTTTAAATATCTCATTATTCATATAATAATTATTTACTTTTTCAAGTTCGGAATTTTTGTATCTATTAAATACGGAAGTGTATGTATTAAGTGTTACATTAATATTGCTATGTCCCATAAGTCTTTGTAAAGCTACTGCTCTCATTCCAGCTTCAATACATCTAGTAGCAAAAGTATGTCTTAAACTATGAGAGGTAACATCTTTAATATCAAGATTTTTGCATATTCTTTTTAAAACATGGTTTGCATTAACTGGATCTGCATAAGTACCAGCATTTGATACAAACAATAATCCTTCCTTATGAACATTTGCAAGTTGTAATTGTTCAATTATTTCTTTTTTTATGTTTTTAGGAATAGGGACTTCTCTAATTCCAGATTTGGTTTTTGGTGTATCTCCAATAATTCTTTTGCCATCTTCATCTCTTGTCATAGTATTATTAACATATATTAGATTATGAATTAAGTCTATATTTTCTTTTTTTAAAGCTAAAACTTCACCAATTCTTAAGCCCATATATAGTTCTATTAAAAAAGCTGTTTTATATGGCTCATCAACAATTGAAGAATTCATTAAGTAATCTGTAAGCCTTTGTTGTTCTTCTATATTTAAAGCACGAATAACTTTATCAGGCCTAGTGCTTTTAGGAACAATAGTATCATACATAGGATTAGTAAGTAGAAAACCTTTATTCATTGCATATCTAAAAGCCTGTGAAAATTGTTCAACAATTTTTGATATATATGAATTACTATAATATGTTAAAGTGTTAAAATATTCTTGTAATTCTTCAGAGGTTACATCATTTATATCTTTATGAACAACTTCACTTTTATTTATAACATTTAAAGTAGACTGTAACCTATTATATGCAACTTTTCCAATTTGATTTGAATCTAGTTTTCTTTTATGAATTAAACGCATTAATTCAAATATAGGAATACTATTATTTTTTATAAAGATTTCATTTCCTTTTTGATATTGCATTATTCTCAAATATCTTCCTGCTTCTTCTTTTGTGGGGAAGGATTTTCGAACACGTTTATTTTTCTTTGTTTCTTTATCTAAGATAATATAAGAAGCTATCCAATTATCTCTATCCTTATTGTAATATACACTTCCAAAACCAGTATTTTTTCTTCTAGCCATAATTTTTATACCCTTTTTTGAGTTTTCCATAAAAGATATGATATAAGAGATATTTTCCAACATCTTCCGATATTTACAGAAGGGAAGTCATCACGTTTAAAAATGGTATATGCCATATTTTCTCCAATTTTTAAGTCTTTTGCTACATCTTGCACAGTTAAGTTAATAAATGGATTTCCAATTTTTTTAATTGCCTCTATAATCATTAATTCTTCTTGAGTGTATTTTTTATTTTCATTAGTTTCAATTAATTTTAAAGTTTGATTTGTATTATTCATTTTTTAAATCTCCATTCTTGTTATTTTTTAAAATATTTGCTAATACTAATTCTAAATTAGTAAGAATATTTAAAAGTGTTATTTCAAAATTATTAGATTTAATATTTCTATTATCTTCAAACCCTCTTTCATAAATATCCTTTATATTATTTATTGAAGTATTTATGTTTTTAGATGTAGTTATAGGGGATTTATTTATTAAGTCTTTTGTGTACCATATAATATCTTCTTGTGAAAGACTTTTAAATTCTCGTTTCTTTTTGTCTATATCAATTAAAACAAAATCTCCTGAAATTCTTTTTAATGGTAAAAATATATTAGGTTTCATATATTTCATTAATTTTTTATTATGACAGATAATATAAACTGTTTCATAGGGGATAATATCTAGATTATTTTGTATAATAGCTTTTTTTAATTTTAGTATATTATTAATAATTTTTACTTCTGGTACTTGTCCCACTTTTTTATATACAACTCTAATAGAATTAGTATTTTTTGCTTTATCTATTAATTGTGTATCAATTTTTCTTTTTATCTTCATTGTGCATTACCACCTTTTTTTACTTTATTAGCTTTATATAAAAGTGCTAAATTATGTTTAAAGTGATTTATCCCTTTGTTTCTTAATAAAATGACCTCCTTTTTTTGTAGTTTTAATCTTCTACAAATGTCGTTTAATCTAACATTTTCAATATATGATAGATACAACACTTTTCTTTCAAGCAATGGAACTATTTTCATTGCTAAATAGTAAGTTTCATTTGTAAAGATATTTTCTAGGTGATTAATACTGACATCTGCATTATCAATATTTTGCATAGAATTTTTATAATAGTTATCTTCAATTATTTTGATTATTGCTTCTGTATCAATTATTGTTTCAATAATTGAGGATAATTCTTTTTTATCATTTGTTAGTTTTTTGTTTTTTTGATTTTTCATATCTAAAACCTCTTTTTAAAAAATTTTAGATTTCTAGAAATCTTGTAGTTGTTCGAACTATTTATACGATACAAGGAAATAGGGGAGAAATGTATTTTTGTAAGGAAATTCATCAAAATATATGAAAATGTAAGGAAATGTATGAATTTGTAAGAAATCTTAAAAAGATGTTCGCTAAATACTGCCCAGAAAATAGCATATTACAGAGTTTTTAAAATCAAGTTTACGTACCAAAAAACAAAAAATGCCTAAAACATAGAGTATATCTAGGTTTTAAGCATTTTTTAGTGTATTATATAATTATTTTAAAAGTATCTTATTCATTTTCAAAATTATATGTATCTGTTATATCAAGATAAAGAATATCAGTTTTATTTAGATTTTCTTTTTCTATATCTGTAATTTTTAATTTTTCTAATAATTCATCTGTAAATTCTATATCTTTTTTAGAAACAATACATTTTCTAATACTAGGTATATATTGCCCATTAGTACAATGGAAAGTACCTAACATTAATTTATTTGTTCCTCTAGCTATGTTTACTATTATATGTGAAAGTTCAAAACGCAAATTATTTTCTTTATAGTTTTCAAATACAAATACTGCAATATGATTATCAGCTTGTAAATATCCAGTTAAGTAAATAAAGTCTTTTTTATAATCCATAAAATTTACTTTGCACAAGTCAGGTTTTTGAATAAGTTTTAATCTAAATTTTCCTTTATCATACTTTTGGGATTTAGGATAGTAAGCTATATAATATAAATAAAGCATATCAGTATTAAAAGGATTTATACTATTTTCAATATTGGTTATTTTTTTTGTACTATTAAAAAGTTCATATTCATAAATACCCAATTCATTGCAAATTAGATGTATTTGTTCTGCATTAGGTGTAATTTCTCCATTTTCATATCTAGCAATAGTTGCAGATGTTTTATTTAATACCATTGCTAAATTTTCTTGACTTAGTCCTTTAATTCTTCTAAACTTTCTAATATTTTCTCCAAATTCTCTTTTATCAAAACTAGGCATAAAACCACCTACTTTCAATTTGTTTTACATAATACAATTATACCATATTTTACCAAACTTAGCAATTTAGATAGGAATAGAAGATTTTTAGAAATTGAATAATTTCCTAAAATATGGTATAATAGAGGTACTATAAAGTAGAAGAATGGCTAAAAGCTGTTCATCAAGTTGCAATACTTGATAATCAATTATGATTAATGTTCAAGCATTGCAACTGCTTGGACTTCTTGAAGTAACATTTGTTATCTTCTTTAAATCATAATTGATTTTTTACTTATAGAATACATAGTAAAGGAGAGAGACAAATGGAAGAACAAGAATTTTGTTTGGATGGACGGAAGTCCAGGAGCTTAATGCCATCTAACAAGAAAAGGAGGGCAAAGTTTCCCTCCTACAAATTAAAATATATTGAAATTTATATAGATTTTTTGTATAATTAAGTTAGTTAATTTAAGCTAGTTGCAATAGTTTAGATTAATTATATAACTTTAAATAGCAATATTTAAAGTAAAAAACACAGGGGATTTTTCCATTTGTCTCTCTCCTGTGTTTTTAATTTACGTTAAACGTAATATTTTGTGATTTTTTCTTGTTAATAGGGAATTTTATATAAATTTCATATAAATATTATAAAAAAATAATATAAAACTTACGTGACACGCAAATTTCATTACGTATTATGTAAGTTTTGTTTTTTTGATATATTTATTTAATCTTGTTATATTAATATTGCAAATAAATAAATACAAAATTATTATTCCATAAAAATATGGGGGATGTTTAATTGATAAAAAGCAATATTAAAACAAGTAATTTAATAAACTCTAAAACTACAATTTTAATTTATAACATATTAAGGGATTTAGGATTAATTCCTACTCTTAAAGGAACTAAATTTTTAAATAAAGCTATTCAAATTGTTTTAAATAGTAATAATGAATTTATTGTTTTAGAAGATGTTTACAAAGAAATAGCTTTGAATTATACTAATTTTAATAGTGTGCAAGTTAGAAATGCAATTAAGTATGCAATAGATAATAGAGATGAAGAAAAATCTATTGCATACTTTGAAAAGATTTTTGGTTATAAATATGATAGATATGTTTTTACAAATAAAGTTATTATAGAGGAAATTGCAAGAGTTTTATTTTGTAAAATAAATAAATGTTTTTAAAGTAATTTTAGTACATTTAAGGTCAGTTTTCATTTTGCTAATTATTTGTATCTTTTCCATATTAAAAAGTACTGTTTAATGTATTTAAAATTTTAAATCAATACTATTATGCATGAAGTTTTATGCTTTTTTAATTTATTTATTTGAGCTATTGTTAGGGAATATTTTGATACATTAAATTATACAAGAGGTTTTATATTTTTTCAAATCTATTTATTCAAGCCATAGCGAGGTACGAGCTATTTAGTACAAAATAAAATAGCAAAGAATTTCTTGCTATCTTATAAAAACTTGTTATCGAAACTATTTTCTATTAATTTGAGTATACGACCTTAGTATATTCAAAGAGAACTAATATAAAGCTGAACGAAAACCTACATTGTAAGCATTACCAGAAAGACTGTATTTTATTCGTGCTGAAACAACACCAATATAAAGATAGCTTCCACCTCTATTACAACAAGGTTGTTCTTGCTCATTTTCTTTTGAATGTTCTAGTGTCCATTCATTTAAATTTCCAGCTAAATCATAAATATTCAATACTTTATTTCTATTTGTAGCCCCAGTTGATAATAAAATACTATGTGAAGATACTTTTTCATATTTTTCTGTAATTTCTTGATATGAATTTAGTATTGTTGGGTCTAATGTAAACATTGCTTTTGTATTAGTTATTACAAAATTTGAATCTAAAAAATTTCCCCAATCACTACTATAATTGGTTAAATACCAATTTGCATCATTGTTGGTATTCCACTTTCCATTTATTTTTAAAAATTTTAATACTAAGTCCCATTGAATACCAAACATTAAACTACTTGTTTTTTTATTCGTTGGAGATAGTGTAGAAGATAGTTCTTGAGCTTGACTACAAGCTACATAATTATATGGAATTTTATTTTGCTGTATATATGCTTTTCTAGATTTATTATCATTTTTTATTACTTGTACATCTGCACCTACTTCATATCTCCCTATAAAAAATCCATTATTTGCTTTTATGCTTTGTAACATTTCACTATATTTAACATAATATTCATCTTTTTCTAATCCACATCCTTCATACCAAGTATCTGAATAATTACTATCTCTATATTCTGTTACATAACCTATTAAAGCGTTTTCTATTTCATCATCTGTTGCCCTATCTACTGTTACACTTTCTGGTACTTCTATCCATACCCACTCATTTCCATTCTTATCTATTATTACTAATCCATCTTCTAATGTATTTTCTCCTTCTACTTGTGATACTGCACATTGAGCTGGTATAGTAATTTTTTTACCACTTGGGTCTTCATATTCATGTTCTTCAATATATGTTGCTGCCTCTGATTGTGTTAGTTTTCTTAATTCTTCTTCTTTTGCTTTTTCTGTTTCTGTCTTTGCCTCATTTGCTCTTGTTAATATTCCATTATCCCCTGTTAATGTTGCTACTGTTACACCTGCAAGAATTAATAGCACAATAATGTTTAGTATGTTATCGATGGTTAGGCTGTAGAAAATCAGACTGGAATAAATCA
>CAMMNR010000104.1 GCA_946498265.1 uncultured Clostridium sp.
AATACATAATTAAAGAAATTCTAAATTAATTTTTTGGCACCCTTTCACTTAGTCCGAGCTAAAGCTCGACGCGAACATTTTCCAAAAAATTAATAAAGAATTTCTAAAATTATTTCAATCACATTCAAAATCATATATTTTAGGATAAGTAGGACCTCTAAATGGGATATGGTAGTTTGGGAGGTCCGTCACTTATGTCCCTAATTTTGGGGATTGAAGGAACGTCCCCTTTATAAATGTAATACTCTTTCCTTTATTTCTTTTGTTTTTCCTACATTCCAGAAGTTTTCTCCTAGATATCCACATGTTCTTCTTGTTACATTCATTTTGTTTTTGTCTGTATTTCCACATTGTGGGCATTCCCATTCTAAGTTGTCATTTATTATTATTTCTCCATCAAATCCACATACATGGCAGTAATCTGATTTTGTGTTAAATTCTGCATATTGGATATTATCATATATGAATTTTACAACTGATTCCATTGCATCTAAATTATGTTGCATATTTGGTATTTCTATATATGATATAGCTCCACCTGATGATATTTTTTGGAATTCACTTTCAAATGATAGTTTTGAAAATGCGTCTATTTTTTCTCTTACATCTACATGATATGAATTTGTGTAGAATCCTTTGTCTGTTATATCTTTTATTTCTCCGAATTTTTCTTTGTCTATTCTTGCGAATCTATAACATAAACTTTCTGCTGGTGTTCCATATAATGCAAATCCTATATTTGTTTCTTTTTTCCATTGTTCTACTTTTTCTCTTAGTTTTTTCATAACTCTTAAAGCAAAATCATGACCTTCTGGAGTTGTATGTGATACCCCTTTCATTGCTTTTGTTACCTCATATAATCCTATATATCCAAGTGATATTGATGAATAGCCACCATATAATAACTTGTCTATTTTTTCTCCTGGTTTTAATCTTGCTATTGCTCCATATTGCCAGTGAACTGGACTTATGTCTGATGTTGTTCCAAGTAGTGCATAGTGTCTACACATAATTGCTTCAAAACATAGTTCTAGTCTTTCATCTAGTAATTTCCAGAATTTATCTTCATCTCCATCTGCTATAATTCCTATTTGTGGTAAATTTATACTAACAACACCTTGGTTAAATCTTCCTTCAAATTTGTAGTTTCCGTTTTCATCCTTCCATGGTGATAAGAAACTTCTACATCCCATTGGGCTAAATACATTTCCTTCGTAGTTTTCTCTCATTTTCTTTGCTGATATGTAGTCTGGATATAATCTTTTTGAAGAACATTTTACAGCTAATTTTGTTAAGTAGTCATATTTTCCACCTTTTAGACAGTTGTGTTCATCTAAAACATATATTAGTTTTGGAAATGCTGGTGTTACATATACTCCTACTTCATTTTTTATACCTTGGTATCTTTGTCTGATTATTTCTTCTATAATCATTGCATTTTCTTCGATATATGGGTCATCTTTTTCTAGATTTAAGAAAAGTGTTACAAATGGTGATTGTCCGTTTGTTGTCATTAATGTATTTATTTGGTATTGTATTGTTTGTACACCTGCTGAAAGTTCTGATTTTAATCTTGTATTAACTAAATCATCAATAACTTCTTGTGGCAATTTTCCTTTATATTTACTTTCGATTTCTTTTTTAAACTTTTCTTTACTTTTTCTTAAATATTTTCCTAGATGTTTTACATCTACAGATTGTCCTCCATATTGACTACTTGCTACTGCTGCAATTATTTGTGTCATTACTGTACATGCAACTTGGAAACTTTTTGGTGTTTCTATCATTTTACCATTCATTACTGTTCCATTATCTAGCATATTCCCTATATCTATTAAACAACAGTTAAAAATTGGTTGTAAGAAATAATCTGCATCATGGAAATGTAAAATACCTTCATCATGTGCTTTTGATATTTTTTCAGGAAGTAGCATTCTTTTTGTTAAGTCTTTTGATACTTCTCCTGCAATCAAATCTCTTTGTGTTGATGCTATTATTGCATTTTTATTTGAGTTTTCTTCCATTAATTCTTTATTTGTTGTTTTTATTAATCCTAATATAGATTCATCTGTAGTATTTTGTTTTCTTACTAGAGCTCTTGTATATCTATATACAATATATTTTTTAGCAAGTTCATATTTTTGAATTTCCATTAATTTTTCTTCAATTATATCTTGAATGTCTTCAACTAACATTCTTTTTTTACCTAATTCTTCTATATATTTTATGATATTTTTTATATCATCCTTACTTGCTCTTTCTTTTGGTCTTACTTCCTTATTTGCTTTTTCGATAGCTATTTGGATTTTTTCTCTATTATAATCTACAGCTCTTCCATCCCTTTTAATAATTTTCATTTTACATTTCCTCCTTCAAATTTTGTATGGGTTTATTATATATTAAGATTTTTGTTTTTCTGTTGCAAAAGCAACAAATTATTTTATTTTAAAAAATTTAATTTTAAGATTAGCTTTAGTCTAAGGATTACGGTTTTGTTACAATTATATTACAAACTTATTACGATGTTATGACTATTATTGCTCTTTTTTATGTATATTTTTTAAATTACTTGTTGCAAAAGCAACTATTTTTTTGTATAATATGTCTGGTTGTAAGGAGGTTATATAATGAATCTAGACCTTGATATTAGCGAATTTGTAAGTAATTTTGAACATAGTTGTACAAAAGTTCAAAAAAAAGTATTTTTAAAAAATGAAATTATAACTTCATATATTGCAAAAAGAAATCAATTTTGTATTTTATTGTCTGGTAATGCAGACTTAGTACGATATGATTTAAATGGAAATAGAACTATTGTAGAACATTTTTCAAAATATGATATCTTTGGTGAAATGTTTTATAATGTTACTACAAATAATGAATTATTGGTAGAAGCTAGGAAAAAATCTGAAGTTCTTTTTTATTCATATAATGATATAAAACAAAAATGTAAAAGCAATTGTAAATTTCATCAAGTACTTTCTGAAACTTTGCCAGAATTGATTTTAGGCAAAGTAATGAACTTAAATTTGAGAATTGAATTATTGACAAAAAGGTCAATTAGAGATAAATTATTGGGATATTTTACCTTGGTTTCTAATAGAAATCTAAGTAAATCTTTTACGTTACCTTTTCCTTTAACAGATTTGGCAGATTATTTGAGCATCGATAGAAGTGCTATGATGAGAGAACTTAAACTTTTGAAAGAAGATGGATTTATTGAAAAGGTTGGTAATAGAATAATTTTGTTGTATAAATAATTTTTTTTTTTAATGATTGGTTTTATAGAAAATTTTTCGATTTTAAATATTATTATAATATTAAGATGGTATCCTAAAAAATGAACTGTTCCCCTTAAAGTAGACACTAATAAAAAGAGGTGTATACTTTAAGGGTGGGATTTTTATGGGTAAAAAAATAAAAAACTACTCACAGGAATTTAAACTTATGGTATTAGAAGATTACTTATCAGGAAAATCTGGAGAAATTACTAAAATAGCAAAATAATATGATATTCCAAAAGACTACATGGTTACACGATGGACTAGAGCATATAAAGAATTCGGTATAGATGGATTGAGAGAAAATCGAGGCAAGACTGGAATTTCTAAAGGTAGACTTAGGATAAATAATATATCTGCAGAAGAAAGAATCTTGAGATTAGAAGCCGAAAATGCAAATTCAAGAAAAATAGTTGAACATAAAGAAAACATATTAAAAAAAGAAATAATTTTAGAATTATCCAATAAATATTCAATTTCAATACTTTTAAAAGTTTCTAAAGTCAGTCATTCAACATATTATGCTTGGTTAAAAAGAAAAGATATAATCACAGATAAAATGAATGAAGATTCATATATTATTAGCAAAATAAAGGATTTATATAAAAAACACAAAGGGAAATATGGTGTAGATAGGATGACGCATGCTTTAGAACAAGATTTTGGAATTAAAATTAACAGAAAAAGAACATATAAATTAATGAAAAATAATGGATATCTAGCAGTGATAAAAGCTAAAAAGAAATATAATAAAACTGGCGAAGTACATCCAAAGCATAATGTTCTTAAGAAAAATTTTACCACAAGCTATCCTTTTGATAAGATTGCAAAAGATATAACTGAAATTAAGAATACCTTTAGTAGACTTAAAAAATTGTGATATAACTACTGAAATTTCAAATTACATATGGTATTATAATAATGAAAGAATACAAAATCTTTAGGATATTTAACGCCAATACAATATAAAGAAAAAGAATTAGAAGGAATAAAAAAAGAGAAAGTATTGCAGAAATAACTACAATACTTTCCAGAGAGTCTCTCTTTCTTTTTACTGTCCACTTTTAAGGTAACAGTTCAAAATAGAAACCCTCTTACATTAAGTTGTTTTAAAAACCTATAAGATACTCCCTAGTGCCAAGCTCTACATACTTGTTCGAAATCTTAAAAAACCATCTTGAATACGAATAATTATAATATTCTGAATTCAAACGATATTTCAGTTTAAGATTATATTGCTTACAAAATCTTTTTATATCTTCAGGCATAATTCCTCCTTCTAATCTAGCTCTTAACTTATAGTCATCTGGAAATTGTAGCTTGCTTAATGCAAGAGGAATAAATCTCCTTTTTACAAAAATGCCTATCGTTACTGATGGTCCAAAAGAAGATTGTTCAATTAATAAATTTCTGATATACTTTTCAATCATAATCCAATCTTCAGGTGTCCGATGCAGTTTTCTTTCATTTTCCTCCTTACGTTTTTGTTCGTATCTTATCAACTCTGCTTTTACTTGTTCTCTTAAATTCATAAAAAAACCTCCTTAAAATGTTGTATTTACAATATTGATAATTATATCTTAACATATTTTACATGATATTTCAATGTTTTTGTATTTTGTAAATAGTTTTCAATAGATTCCAGAATTTTTTCCTATTATTTACTATATTTTAAAATTTAATTATTGCATCTTTATTTTCTAATTCTTCCATCTTTATTGTTTTTTCTTCACCTGTCTCCATATTTTTTATTTTAAAAATATTTGAACTAATTTCATCTTCTCCAATAACCATAACATAAGGTATTTGCAATTTATCTGCATATTTCATTTTAGCTTTTAATTTTTTATTATTTAAATAAATTTCTGTATTAATACCTGCACTTCTCAAAGTATTTGCTATCTCTATAGGTTTTTGAAGGTCTTCCATCATAGGTACTATCAAAATTTCTGAAATTGATTTCTTTTCAGCTTTTATAATATTTAATTCATTTAGTTTATAAAATAAACGAGTTAATCCTATTGATATTCCTACTCCTGGCAATTTTTTGTCTGTATAATATTCAGCTAAGTTTTCATATCTTCCACCTGAACATACACTACCTAAATCTCTATAATTATTTAAAAATGTTTCATAAACTGTTCCTGTATAATAATCTAAGCCTCTAGCTATAGTTAAATCTAAGCTAAAGTTTTGTTCTGGTATTCCAAATATTCTAACATATTTAATAACTTCTTTAATTTCATTTAGTCCATTTTTATATGTCTCATTTTCAATTTTTAAGTTTTCAATTTTTTCTAATTTTTCGTCTGTTGTTCCATCTATTTCTATAAATTTAATTATTTTATTTATATCTTCATTATTTAATCTTAATTTTTCTAATTCACTAATTACTGCTTCTTTTCCTATTTTCTCTATTTTGTCAATTATTCTTAAAATTTCTATAGATTCAATATTTTGACTTAAGCTTTCAAATAATCCGTTTAAAAGTTTTCTGTTATTGATTTTTATAGTAAAATCATCAAATCCTAATTCTTTAAATAATGTATATATTACACTAGGTAATTCTGCATCATTTATAATATCTAGTTCTCCATCTCCTATTATATCTATATCACATTGATAAAATTCTCTATATCTACCTTTTTGAGCCCTTTCACCTCTATACACTTTTCCTATTTGATATCTTCTAAATGGGAAACTTAAATTACCATAATTTTTTGCAACATATTTAGCAAGAGGAACAGTCAAATCAAATCTTAGTGATAAATCTGTATCTCCTTTTTCAAATCTATAAATTTGTTTTTCTGTTTCTCCACCAGCTTTTGCAAGTAATACTTCTGATAATTCTATAATTGGTGTATCTAGTGGTAAAAATCCATACCTTTGATATGTTTTTTCTATTGTTTCTTTCATTTGATTAAATAGTATTTGTTCATTTGGCAATAACTCCATAAATCCTGCTAAAGTTCTTGGTTCAACTCTATTACTCATTATTATCACTCCTTTTTAGTGCCAGTAGGGAATTTGGGGACGGGGCTTTTCTCCCTATTGTTGCCAAAGGGGACGGGCTATTTTGGCACAT
>CAMMNR010000105.1 GCA_946498265.1 uncultured Clostridium sp.
CAAGGAGTTGACTGCCTTATTTGTCTTCCTAAGACCGCTTGGCCTCCGACTTATCCAATAATTGCACGGAATTGAATCAAGCTGCTAAAGAAAGAATCAATAGTTATACGAGCACAGCAGGAATAAAATATGAATTATTACATACTGAAGTTGCAGTAAAAAAATATGAGAAAGATGGAGAATTATATATTAAAGCTTTTTCAGATCATGATGTACATAGTGTATTAAGAAAATCTGGAATAGAATGCAAGAAAATTAATAATACAACAGGAAAAGAATGGTTTGAAGTTGACCTTGAAACTGCAAAGAATGCAATTAAAGCAGTAAAAGAAAATAGAAAGGCATTGTCTACAAGTCAAATAACAGAAGACAAGAATCCAATAATTTTCAGACCAGAACAAGAAAAAGCAATAAAAGAAACCATTAAGCAATTCAATGTTGGTTCAAGTATGCTTTGGAATGCTAAAATGAGATTTGGAAAAACTTTAACAGCTCTACAAGTTGTTAAGGAAATGGAATTTAAAAAAACAATTATAATAACTCATAGGCCGGTTGTTGATAATGGATGGTATGAAGATTTTAATAAAATATTTTATGATAGAGATGATTATCATTATAGTTCAAGTGATTATGGAGAAGAAACTAATGAATTATTAAGAAAAAATGAAAAATTTATTTGTTTTTATTCAATACAAGATTTGAGGGGCTCAAAAAGAGTTGGAGGAAATTTTGACAAAAACAATGAAATATTCGATACTAATTGGGATTTAGTTGTTGTAGATGAAGCACATGAAGGTACAACAACCGCATTAGGAGATAAAGTTATAAAAGAAATTGTAAAACAAGGTAATGGATATGATACAAAATTTTTAGCACTTTCAGGAACACCTTTTAACATTTTAAATGAATTTGATAAAAATATCTATACTTGGGATTATGTAATGGAACAAAAGGCAAAAAAAGAATGGGATAAAATAAATTTTGGCGATTCAAATCCATATGAGGGGCTACCTGAATTAAAGATATATACATATGATTTGGGAAAAATAATTAACTCAAAAGAATATGTGGAGTTAGAAGATAAAGCATTTAACTTTAGAGAGTTTTTTAGAGTATGGAAGGGGAATAAAGAACAAGATAGAAAAGAAATGCCACCAAATGTAAATATTGGAGATTTTTATCATTTACAGGATGTAAAAAGTTTTTTGGATTTAATAACTAAAAAAGATGAAAGTACTATGTACCCATATTCTACTGATGAGAATAGAGAGTTATTTAAGCACTCATTATGGATGGTACCTGGAATAAATGAAGCTAAAGCATTAAGTAAATTAATGAAAGAACATTCTGTATTTGGTTCAAATAAATTTAGAATAGTAAATGTAGCAGGTGCAGGTGATGAAGAAGAAGAGTCAGAAGAAGCATTAAGGAAAGTCAGAAGAGCAATTAAAGAAGCATCTCAGAATGATGATTATACAATTACTATATCATGTGGAAAATTAACAACAGGTGTCACTATTCCAGAATGGACAGCAGTATTAATGTTATCAGGTTCTTTTTCTACATCTGCTGCACAATATTTACAAACAATATTTAGAGTTCAATCTCCAGCTAATATAAATGGAAAGAAAAAAGAATCTTGTTATGTATTTGACTTTGCACCAGATAGAACACTAAAGATGGTTGCAGATGCAGTAAAAGTATCTCATAAAGCAGGCAAGGGAAATGATACTGATAGGAAAATTATGGGGGAATTTTTGAATTATTGTCCGGTTATTTCTGTTGAAGGAACACAAATGAAACAATATAGTACAGATTATTTGCTACAACAATTAAAAAGAGCATATGCAGATAGGGCAGTAAAAAATGGATTTGACGATATTAACTTATACAATGATGAATTGTTAAAATTAGATGATTTAGAGTTACAAGATTTTTTGAAATTAAAAGGAATAATAGGAACGACAAAAGCACAAGCAAAAACTAATGAAATAGATATAAATAGTCAAGGATTTACAGATGAGGAATATGAAGAACTAGAGAGAATAAAGAAAAAACCAACAAGAGAGAGAACAGCAGAAGAAATAGAATTCCAAAAGCAATTACAAGAAAAAAGAAAACAAAAAAATGATGCAATTAGTATATTAAGAGGTGTGTCAATTCGTATTCCACTATTAATTTATGGAGCCGACTTTAAAATAGATGAAGATATTACCATTGAAAAACTAGTAGAAAATGTTGATGAGATATCTTGGAAAGAATTTATGCCACCAAATGTAACAAAAGAATTATTTAGAAAGTTCTTAAAGTATTATGATAAAGATGTATTTATTGCTGCTGGAAAGAGAATAAGAAATACAGTAAAAAGTGCAGATGAATTAGAACTAACTGAAAGAATAAAAAAGATAACAGAATTATTTTCATATTTTAAAAATCCGGATAAAGAAACTGTATTAACACCATGGAGAGTAGTAAATATGCATATGAGCGATTGTATAGGAGGATATGATTTCTTTGACGAAAAACATGAAAAAATAATAGAAGAACCAAGATATGTTGAACAAGAAAAAATAACAAAAAATATTTTTGATAAGGAAGAAACTAAAATATTAGAAATTAATTCTAAGACAGGTTTATATCCGTTATATGTTACGTACAGTACATACAGAAGAAAATGTGCAAAATATTCAAAAGAAGATTTAACAATGGATTTAAAGAGTAAATTGTGGTATGAAACGGTAACAAATAATATTTTTATTATTTGCAAGACTCCAATGGCAAAACATATTACAAAGAGAACCTTATTAGGTTATAAAGAAGGAAGAATAAATGCGCATGCATTTGATGATTTGATTAATCAAATTTCAAATAAATCAAGTTCTTTTAAAAATAAAATAATAAGATGTGATTTTTGGGGACAGAAAGGTGGAAAAATGAAGTTTAATGCAATAGTTGGAAATCCACCATATCAATTAATGGATGGTGGAGGAGATGGAAATAGTGCAGAACCAATATATAATATGTTTATAAAACAATCAAAACAATTAAATACGGATTATCTTTCTATGATAGTTCCAGCCAGATGGTATTCGGGGGGAAAAGGATTAGATGATTTTAGAAGTGAAATGCTAAATGATAACCATATAGAAGCTATACATGATTATCCAGAAACATCAGATGTTTTTCCAGGAGTAAATATTAGAGGAGGTATTTGTTACTTCTTATGGGATGCATCATATAATGGTGATTGTAAAGTTTCTAATCATAGTAAAGGAAAAGTTAATACGATAAAAAGACCATTATTAGAAGAAAAAGCAGAAACATTTATAAGATATAATGAAGCAATCTCAATTTTAAGAAAAGTTCAAAGTTTTAACGAAAGTACAATGAACGAAAAGGTTAGTTCAAGAATGCCTTTTGGAATACCTTCTAATTTTGATAAATATTCTAAAACAAAAGATGATTTAAATAATGTTATTTTGTATAGAAGTGAAAGAGGAAGTAATAGAAATACAAATAAAAAGTTCTATATACAAGAAAAATATATAGAAAAAAATAGAGAATGGAAAGATAAAATAAAAGTATTGGTTTCAAAGGCTAGCCCAGGAGGAGATGAGTATCCACATCAAATAATTGCTGAACCTATTTTGGCAGAAAGAAATTCTGTTTGTACGGAAACATATTTAATTGTAGATTTTGTAAATTCAGAAGAAGAAGGAAAAAATTTAATATCATATATGAAGACAAGATTTTTCAGGTTTATGATGGCATTAATAAAAAATACACAAAATATTTCTAAAGGAGTATTTGCATTTGTTCCAGTTCAAGATTTAGCTCAAAAATGGAATGATCAAAAATTATATGCAAAATATAAATTAACAAAAGAAGAAATACAATTTATTGAGTCTATTATCAAACCAATGTAGAAAAACAAAAGTAAAATAATGAAGTAAGTAATTTATGGATTTATTTTGCTTTTTATATTTGGAGGAAGAAATGAACAGAGTTAAATTTTATTCAGTAACAGATTGGGGAAGTGGTAATCAATTGAAAAAAGCGGAGAAAGTTATAAATGATTTTGATAAAAATAAAGAATATGAAATAGAAGATATTCTAGAATTTTATAATATTACTAAGTACATAGATAGTAAAATGTATTTGGAACAGTGGAATAAGGAATATATAGAAGAAATTAATAAAATTGTAAAAGAAATGAGAGAAAAGATATTCAAGTATATTGATGATAATGTAAATGAAGAAAAATTTGAAGAAATTATAAAAAGTGTGCCAAATGAATATATGAATGATTTTTTTGAATTAATAGAAAAGAAAATTTTAAATATAGATATTTCGGGTAATACATTTATACAGTCTATAGATGAGAGAAATGTTCCAATATATTATTTATTGGAATATAAAAAAATAGTAAAAAAATATGATAATGAATTAAGAATTATAATGTTAGAAAATATACTAGAATCTGCAGAAATACTTATAAAAAAATATTATATAAAAGATGAGAAATGTAATAATTGGATTCTTCCGAACACATTAACATTACAAGACAAAGAATATATCTTACAGAAATATATAGATAATGAATATGCAAATTTAAATTATTTAAGAATAATTACTAAAATTCAGAGTAATAAAGATACAATAGTAATTAATGATAAAACAAAATTAAAAGTAAGAAAAAAAGTAATTGAGATGGAAAATAAAATATTTAAAAATGGTATAAGAATTGGATATACTTATAATGTGTTATTTGACTCTAATCAAATAGAAGAAAAAGTACAAAAGTTAGAAGGAACAAAGATTGTATGCTCCTATAGTAAAAAATGGATAGAAGAAAACAAGGATGATTTTGCTACTTTACTAAATAATTTTATATATTTATTTGAGTTTGTTGATATAGAGGGTAGAATAGAACTTGTAAATAAAAAACATGAGTATGGTTTATTTGAAAAAGTGAATAATTCAAATATTTTAAGAGCATATAATCCTAATTCAACATTTAATCATAAAAAAATATTTTCTCTGCTAAAAATAAATGCATATTATGAACAATTAAATAAGTTAAATATACGATTAGAAGATATTATCGAATGGTTTTTCGAAATATACCTAAAAGAAAACTTTAAAATTGAAAATTATAGTGTATCTATGCCAACAAAAGGATCTTCATATTTTGAAAAATGTAAATCAATATTGCCAGAAATTGATCATATATTAAAAGAATATAAGTATTATATTGAAGATGGAAGTATTGATCCAGAATTAATAAGTTTATCATCAGAACACATGTTTTTCAAAGATATACCAAGTAAAATAAAAAATAAATATGTATATTTGAAAGAAGATGATGAAAATAATTATATTGACTATTGCTTTTTTTCAGATCAATGTATGTTATCGTATCTAGAAAATGTTGAAGAAAAATATGATAGTTTTTTTAAGTTAATATTAAAAGAAAATATAAAATATGATGATTACCCAGAATATGAAAAAAATGACTTGAATTGGTTATTGGAACATAGTTTAATAAAAATTAATGAAGAAGGCTTTTTAAAAATTAATAACATAGAAAGAATTTCTATTTATGCAGAATTACATTATAAAGAAGTGATTAATTATTGGAAAAAACCACTTAAAGTAAAAAATGAAATTAATAAAATGATTAATGAAGGGAAACTAGAATTTGAAAGTACATTATTTTCAAGAAACGAGCAAGACTATTTTAATTACTATTTAAATATGTCAGAATTTATTGATGGCTATGATATTAGGAATTCTAATTTACATGGAACACAAATAGGAGATAGAAAATCAGATATACATTATTCACGATATTTGCAAATATTGTTGTTATTTATATTAATTGTAATTAAAATAAATGATGATATTTGCTTGTCTGAATCGGGAAATATAGAACTAAATCAAAACTAATGTAATTGGAAAAAAGGAGATGATTTGTATAATATATTACAGGTGATACACATGCTGATTTTTCAAGATTTGAAGAAGATAAATTTCCAATACAATCTGAAATGACTAAAAATGATTATATTATTTCTCATTGCTGTCCTACAAGCATACAAACATTGTTAAATCCATTTTATAAAAAAGATATTTTAACAGATTATCTGCAAAAAATTTTAGAAAAATGTGAGTTTAAGAAATGGTATTTTGGACATTATCATGATTATAGCAAATTAATTCACAGTTTACATTACTATATGAAAATATAGTACCATTAGAATTTAATAGTATTTTTAAATGAATATCAATAATATTTGAGAAAATATCTCAAAAATATTGATATTTTTTTAATTTTAGCATATAATATATAAAGTAAAGGA
>CAMMNR010000106.1 GCA_946498265.1 uncultured Clostridium sp.
TCCACATTTTCTTTTTCTATATTTCTTCAAATATTAGCAATTTATCAGTTTTTTCGATATTTTTTACTTTTACAGATATATTACATTTAATATTTTATTATCACTCATTTTTCGCTGTTTTCCGTTAATATTATTGTTTTTTCTTTATAATTCTTTCTTTTTTTCATTATTTTATTTCATTAATATTTCAAATCTATTACAATTATGTCTATTTTTATACTTTATGTTTATCTCGTTAACTTGTTTTTGTAATAATTATCCACATATTTAATATGTGGATAATGTGGATAATTTTGTGAATAACTGTATTTTTGCTTTTTTATAATTCAAAGTTATTCACATGTATTTTTATTTTTTTATTTTAATTTATATAAACTTTTTATTTTCCTTTTTATGTGTACTTGTTTTTTCATTTTTAATTACTACAAAATATATTCTAAAATTTTACGAAGTAAAATTGTGTGCAATGACTGATTATATTTATTTCTTTATAAATCCAAAATATATAATTGCTATTATTTCTAATATAGTTATTATTGGTAATCCTAGAACGAATTGCAATTTCTGTGTTTTATGTCTAAAGGTATACATTCCTGCAATAGTTCCTATTCCTCCTCCTAATGCTGTAATTATAAATAATGTTTTCTCTGGTATTCTCCATTTACTTTTTTTGGCTTTTCTTTTATCTAACCACATTATAAAAAATCCTATTATATTTATTATTACCAAATATATTATGAAATTTTGCATTGTAAATATATTTGAAAATTCTATTTTTTGATAATTCATGTCTTCCTCCTTCTTAGGGGACGTTCCTGTAGGGAATTTGGGGACGGGGGTTTTTTTCCCTATTTTTAGTATAGTATTTAATAATTAGTATATGAATTAAAAATAGGGAAAAAAACCCCCGTCCCCAAATTCCCTACAGGAACATCTCTTTATCTAAATAAACTAATTTGATTACTTTGGCTCATTCCATCTAAACATCCAAATTTTTTCAATAATTCTGCTACAGAATCTCCTACTTTAGACCTTATTTTCATATCATCAATTGACATGAATTTTCCTTCTTGTCTTGCTTTTTCTATTCCTTGTGCTGCGACTGTTCCAAGTCCTGGGATACTGTTTAGTGGAGGTCTTATTCCTCCTTCTTCTACAAGAAATTTTGTTGAGTGTGATTTGTATAAGTCTATTGGTAGGAAGTTTATTCCTCTTTCATACATTTCTAATACAAGTTCTAACACTGGGTACATTGTTTTGTCTTTTGGTGTTGCATTGTTTCCTAGTAAGTCTATTTCTTTCATTTTATTTTTTACTTTTTCTTTTTCAAAACACATTATCTCACTATCAAAGTCATCTGCTGCTCTTATTGAGAAAAATGCTGCATAATATGCTTCTGGCTTATGTACTTTGAACCATGCTATTCTGAATGCATTTGTTACATATGCTGCAGCGTGAGCTTTTGGGAACATGTATTTTATTTTTTCACATGATTTTATGTACCAGTCTGGGACATTGTGTTCTTTCATTAAATTTTTATATTCTTCCCATTTTGCTGGATCTTTTAATGCTTTTCCTTTACGTACTGTTTCCATTATTTTAAATGCTGAGTTTGGTGGTAATCCCATTTTTATTAAATATATCATTATATCATCACGACAACATATTGCTTCTGTTAATGTTACTGTTCCTTGTTCTATCAATGTTTGTGCATTTCCAAGCCATACGTCTGTCCCATGTGATAGTCCTGAGATACGTATTAGTTCATCAAATGTTGTTGGTTTTGTGTCTACTAACATTCCTCTTACGAATTTTGTTCCAAATTCTGGTATTCCATAACTTCCTACTTCTGATTTTATTTGTTCTGGTGTTACTCCTAGTGCTTTTGTTGAACTAAATATTGACATTGTTTCTTTGTCGTCTAATGGTACTTTTGTTGGGTCTATTCCTGTTATGTCTTGTAACATTCTTATTACTGTAGGATCGTCGTGTCCTAGTATGTCTAGTTTTAAAAGGTTTGTGTCTATTGAATGGTAGTCAAAATGTGTTGTTATTATATCTGAGTTTGGGTCATCTGCTGGATGTTGTACTGGACAGAATTCGTATATTTCTCTTCCTTTTGGTACTACTATTATTCCACCTGGATGTTGTCCAGTTGTTCTTTTTATTCCTGTACATCCTGTTGATAACCTCTTTATTTCTGCATTGTTTACTGGAATATGTCTTTCTTCAAAATAGTTTTTCACATATCCAAATGCTGTTTTTTCTGCTACTGTACCTATTGTTCCAGCTTTAAATGTTGTTCCTTTTCCAAATATTACTTCTGTATATTTATGTGCTTTTGCTTGATATTCTCCTGAAAAGTTTAAGTCTATATCTGGTTCTTTATCTCCATTAAATCCTAAGAATGTTTCGAATGGGATGTCCATTCCGTCTTTATCTAATTTATGGCCACATTTTGGACATTCCTTGTCTGGTAAGTCGAATCCATTTTTGTATCCATAATCTGTAAAGTCTGAATATTTACAATTTGGGCATCTATAATGGGCTGGAAGTGAGTTAACTTCCGTTATACCTGTCATATTTGCTACAAATGATGAACCTACTGAACCTCTTGAACCTACTATGTAGCCATCTTCATTTGATTTCCATACTAATTTCTGTGCAATTATGTACATAACTGAAAATCCATTTGATATTATTGAGTCTAATTCTTTGTCTAATCTAGTTTGTACTATTTCTGGAAGTGGGTCACCATATAGTTCATGTGCTTTGTTATATGCTATGTCTTTTATTGTTTGTTCACATCCTGGAATATGTGGTGGACATTTTTCTGGAGAGATTGGACTTATCTGGTCACACATATCTGAGATTTTGTTTGTATTTGTTACTACTACTTCATATGCTTTTTCTTTTCCCAAATAGCTAAATTCTTCTAGCATTTCTTCAGTTGTTCTTAAATATAATGGTGCTTGATTATCTGCATCATCATATTTTTGTCCAGCTTCTAATATTCTTCTATATATTTCATCTTGTGGATCCATAAAATGTACATCACATGTTGCAACAACTGGTTTGTTTAGCTTTTCACCAAGTGCAACTATCTTTCTATTTATATCTCTTAGTCCCTCTTCATCTTTTACAATCCCATTCCTAATTAAGAATTGATTATTTCCTATTGGCTGAATTTCTAGGTAATCATAGTCTTGTGCAATTTCTTCTATCTCGTCATCTGGTTTTCCAAGTTCGATTGCTTGATATAATTCTCCTGCTTCACAAGCACTACCTAAAATTAACCCTTCTGAATATTTTTTGTACAAACTTTTCAATATACGTGGCTTACGATAAAAATAGTGTAAATGTGATAAAGATACTAATTTATATAAATTTCGTAATCCTATATAATTTTTGGCTAGAATTATTGCATGATAAGTTTTTAGTTTTTTATATGATTCTTTTTTAGCTTCTTCTGTTTGACTTACATTTTCTATGTCATCTACTTTTTTTGCTCCTCTTTTCTTTAACATGTCAATCATCACTTTAAATACTTTTACTGTTGTATCTACATCATCTAAAGCTCTATGTGCTACTTCTACTTTTATTCCTAGATTTTCGGCTATTTTTCCTAATTTGTATTTTTTATAATCTGGAAATAAATCTTTTGCTAAACTTAATGTATCTAAATATGTATAATCAAATTCATATCCTAAAACTTTAGCATTTTGCTTTAAAAATCCCATATCAAAAGACGCGTTATGCGCAACTAATACAGAATCTTTTATAAAATCTAAAATTTTTGGAAAAACTTTGTCTATAGTTTCTGCATCTTTTACCATGTCATCTGTAATGTTTGTAACTTCTGTTACCCTCTCTGGTATGTGTTTTTCTGGATTTACAAAGCAAGAAAATTCATCTATTACTTCTCCATCTTTATACTTCATTATTCCAACTTCTGTTATTTTTTCTGTCTTTGCTGAAAATCCTGTTGTTTCTAAGTCTAATACACAATAAGTTGTGTCAATATCTTGTCCTTTAGGATTTGTAACTATTGCAGTATTATCTGGTGCTAAATATGCTTCCACTCCATATATAACTTTCATATCTGGATTATCATATCCTAAAAGTTTATGTGCTTCTGGAAATGCTTGTACTACTCCATGGTCTGTTATAGCAATTGATTTCATTCCCCATTTCATTGCTCTTTTTATCAAATCTGTTGCAGAAGTCATTGCATCCATTTGACTCATTTGAGTATGCATATGTAATTCTACTCTTTTTACTTCTGAATTATCTTGTCTTATTTCTTTTTTTACACCTGTACTTTCTACAATTGTATTTGCCATTACTGTTAATTCATTTGAGAAAGTATCCATTTGTGCATTTCCTGCGATTTTTATTCCTTTTGCTTTTTTCATTCTTTTAATTACTTTTTTTGCATTTTCCTTATTTAAAAAAGCTTTACATGTCATTGTACTTGAACCATCATAGATATCAAAACTAAGAAGTGTTTTACCAGATTTTAGTTCTCTATCTTCCATTCCAATGATTTCTCCATCTATTGAAACTTTTCCATCATCTACTCCTAATTCTGATATTTTCACTAATGGGTCTGTTATATTTACTGTATTTCCTAATATTAAAGGAGTGTCTTCATCATCTTCTGGAAGTTCTGGAACGTCTGCTTCTGTTGCTATTATAGTATTTGCAATTACTGTTACATCTCCTGCATATGTATCTAACCCAGCTTTTCCTGTAGCTTTAATTGCTTTTGCGGTTCTTATTTTTTCTATTATCTCATTTCCTTCTTGAATATCTTTCGCAAATGATTTACAAGTTATTATTCCTGTTCCATCATATATATCAAAAATTAACATTCCTTTTCCTGTTCTCGTTTCTCTAATATCTGATGTAACTAATCTTCCTTCTATTGTTATTCTTCCGTCATTTGCTGTAATATCTTTAATATTTACCATTTTTTCTTTAGCTTTAGAAGGTTTACCCATTATATATTCTTGGTTATTTTCTTCTTCTAAATAATCTTGTGGAATTTCGTCCATATCTTCTGGTATGTATCCATCTATATCAGTTGGTGGCATATAATCTGGGTCATTATATTCTTGTTCATGTACTGCATTATTTATTCTTTCTTTATTTTCCTCTTCTATATATGCAATTGCAGCTTTTTGTACATTTTCTATACTCTCTTGCAATTCTTCTATATCTTTTTTAGATAGTTCTTCCTCTAAATTCACTCTATAATCTTTGTCAAATAAATTTTTTAAAACTTTTTCTAATTCTTTATCTGTTTTCTTCGCTCTTAGAAAATCGGCTCCTTTTATATGCATTTTCACATTTATTTGTGTGTCATTTTCTTCTATATCACTTTTTAATAGTAACATTGGTTTTGTTAAAGGATATTTATGTGCCATATATGCTATAATGTTTTTCCACTCTTGCTTAATTGGCTTTAATTCTACTGCTTCATGGTATTTTATTTTTAGGTTTATTTCTTGAAATTGAAATCTTTCTTTTAGGAATTTTTCAAAATACCATATTTCTTTAATTTCTATATATTCATCAAAATATATTCCAAATTCTAAAGTATTTGTCTTTTTTATAATGTTTAACTGTGTTATATTGGCATATTTTATATTTGATGTTGTTGTATAATCACTAAATATATCTCCTATTTTTTTTGAACATTCTGACATTTGCATTATCTCCTTTTGTGTCTCAATGTCTCATTGGGGACAGGTCCATTTGAGACATTTTTATATACTTTGAATTCTTGCTTTGTCATTATATCATAACTTTTTGTGAAAATAAAGAGTTGGATTTGGTTTATTTTTCTTTCTATTTTAGAACATTTTTGATAGTTTTTTTAGAATAATTTTTTTGAAATAGAAATATTCTTGCTTTCTATATCTTTTGCTCTTAAATCCGCTACTTCTCCTATCCTTAACACTGATTCATATACCAACATAAATATTGTTAAAAATTTGTAATTATTACACATAAAAATTGCCATTAAATTCATTCTTAATGGCAATTTATTTTTTCTATTAATATTTTGAACCTTTATAAATCTTCTATTTGCTTTTTGTTTAATCCTGTTACTTTAATTATTAATTCTATATCTACTTTTTCTTCTTTCATTTTTTTTGCTATTTCTTTTTGTTTTTTTTGCTCTCCAATTTTTTCTCCATTTTTTCTTCCTAATTTAATTCCTTCTTTTATTCCATCTTGTTTACCACCTACATATGCCGATTTTTCATCTCTTATTGCTTTATCCATTAAAAATGCTATTCT
>CAMMNR010000107.1 GCA_946498265.1 uncultured Clostridium sp.
AAATCTTGTCTTTTATCATATAATTTTTTACCTTTACCAATACCTAATTCTAGTTTTACAAAACTACCTTTAAAATATAAAGATATAGGGATAAGTGAAAATCCTTTTTGTTTTATCAAACCAATTAATTTATTTATTTCTTTTCTATTTAATAATAATTTTCTATTTCGTAAAGGATCTTTATTAAAAATGCTTCCATGTTCGTATGGACTTATATGCATACCTATTATATATGCTTCGCCATTTTTTATAATTGCATAACTATCTTTTAAATTAACTTTTCCTGCTCTAATAGATTTTATTTCTGTTCCTGAAAGTACAATTCCAGCTTCTAATTTATCTTCGATAAAGTAATTATGATATGCAGTTGGATTTTTTGCTATTAATTTTGTATTCATTTTTAATACCTCTTAAAATCAGATTTTATTTATTATATCATAAATCTAAAAATTTTAAAAGGTATTAAAAATGAAGTTTTTAATCTCTGTCTTTATAGCTTGAATTTGTAAATTGTGTTGAATAATACCATACAAGAGCAATTATCGCAATTGTAGCTATACCTATAATAAGCCAAGTCCAAGTTGTTGCATTCATTCCCATAAATGTTGTTGTTCCATCTGTTGAAGTTCTTACAGCTGTGTAACCATTATTGTTTGCTGTCCTATTATTAGTATCTTTTTTAGTATTATCATTATTTCCATTTTCCTTAATAGAATTAGCAACATTATTCATTCCGTTTTCTGCTTTATTTGTCATATTCTTTGTGATATTTGCAGCACCATTGACAGTGTCTTTTATTGCATTTTCAGCTCCACCAACAACATTTTGTGCCCCATGTGCAGCATCATTTAAAGCATCATTGGCAAAACATAGGGAAGATGAAAAAACAATTGTTAAAATAGTGATTAGACCAATTAATAGTTTCCTATTCATAATTTTCCTCCTATAATATTTTTGCACATTTTTCTTATGTTATAAAAATTTATTTCATATAACATAAAAAATGGTTTATTAATATTATGAAAAAAATGTAGAAAAATATACATGGGAAAAAATTAATTTGAAACAATATTAATATAAGGATAAATTGAATATTTTAATAAAAAAATATAATAAAAAAACTCATTTGAAATTTTTTCAAAATGAGATTTTTTTTGGTAATTTTATTTTTTTAATCTTATTAAAATTGCAATTGCTAATAATATAAGTAAAACTCCTATTACAATTAAAAATATAGTTAATATTTCGCCTATTCCTAATTCTGAATCAGATACACTATTTACATTACTTACTGTAGCTGATGTATCTGTTGTATTTGTATTCGATGTATTGTTAGAAGAAGTACTATTAGATGATGAGTTATTAGTATTAGAAGTATTTTCTTCTGCAATGGCATTTTCATCTTCTTCTACAACATTTGTATCTTCTGAAGCATTAGCAGTATCATTTGTTGAGGTACTATTTTCATCTGTTAAATTCAAATCTACAGCATATGTAAATGTATTCAAAAAAAGTAATATACTTGATAAAACTACTAATATTATTAAGATTTTTTTATTCAATTTCAACATATAGAAAACCTCCTAAAATTTAATCTTTTGAACTCCATTAATGATATCACAATAATAAAGTAAAAGTCTAGTATTTATATAAAAAAAATAAATTTATTCAGTATTGTCAGATTTCACTTGCGATTCATTAGGCATTGCAAGTGAATTATAAATCTGCTAGTGGATTTTTTTCGACTGCATTTCTTACTTGTTCATTACTTACATGAGTATAAATTTCAGTTGTAGAGATACTCTCATGACCTAGTAATTCTTGCAGTGCTCTTATATCAACATTTCCATATTGATACATCAAAGTTGCAGCAGTATGTCTTAACTTGTGAACAGAATATTTTCTTGTATCTAAACCAGCTAATGCAAGCTCTCTAGTAACTATATGTTGTACAGTCCTATTGCTAATTCTTTCTTTTCTTTCACTTAAAAACAAAGCTTTTTCAGAATGTTTTTTGTCATGTTTTATACCTTCTTTTGGTCTAACATTAATATAATCTGCTAATGCCTTCATACAAGCTTTATTTAAATAAATTGTTCTTTCTTTATTACCTTTACCAATTACATTTAATTTACATTCACTAAAATCAATATCTTTTAAATTTATTCCTACCAATTCAGATAAACGCATACCACAATTTAAAAATAAGGTAATTATAGCATAATCTCTTTCAGCATTTCTATTATCTTCATGAGAAGCAATATCAAGAAGTTTTTTACTTTCATCTAAAGATAAATATTTAGGTAATCTTTTATCCAATTTTGGGGTTTCTAAATTTTGTGCTGGATTTATTTCTATAAGATTTGCTTTACTACAAAGATAATTAAAAAATATTCTAATAGTAGAAACTTTTCTAGCTCTTGTGGCAGCTTTACTATGATACTCATTAGTTAAATATGCTAAAAAAGCATGAATATCATCTAATGTGATTTTTTTAATTGTATCTATTGATAAATCATCTATTTTGACTTCTTTTAAATCTGTTTCTTTTGTTAAATGAAAGTGTATTTTTATAAATTTTAAAAATGTATTTAAATCATAATTATATTCTTTTACACTATTTGGTGATTTATTCAAAATGGTTATAGAATAATCTAAAAAAGAATTTAAAAATTCTGGATTCTCATCTCTATGTATCATAAGTATCACTCCATTTTTTACTATTACGAAAATTTTTCATATATTATAATGGTCTTACTGACTTTCTAATATATAAAATACATTTAATATTATATAACAATAAGATTAAAAATGAAAGAAATTTTCAAAATATTATAACATTGAATAATTTATTTAAATATGATATACTTAGAAAAATTTAATTTAAGAAGGTTTTGAAATATGTTTAATAAAAAGACAAATAGGGAACAAGATGAAATACCAAAAGCAGTAAAAAGAATGAAGAGAGATAGGGGAGAAGAACTACCTAAAGCATTAAAACATATGGATGAAAATGAATACAATACAAAAAATCAAAAATCTAAACACAGCAAAAACAAAAAAACAAAAATAAGTAAAAAAGTAAAAAAAATTATCCTTATTATATTAATTGTAATAATATTAGTATGTGGCATTGTTTTAGGAGTATCAGCTCATCAATGGAAAAAATTAGCACAAGAAATGATGAATAATGAAAATTCTAGTGTCTTAGACACAGATGGAAATGTGATAGCTGAACTTGGTAGTGAGAGAAAAAATATAGATATATCTATAGATCAAATGCCAGACAATCTAAAAAATGCTTATGTTGCAATCGAGGATGAACGTTTTTACTCTCATCATGGAGTAGATATAAAAAGGACAGCATCTGCTATTGGTTCATACATAATACATTTTGGTTCTTCATCTTATGGAGGAAGTACCATAACTCAACAATTAGTAAAAAATCTAACAGGTGATTCTACAGATAGTATTTTTAGAAAAGTTAAAGAATGGTGGCAAGCATGGCAATTAGAAACATGTTTATCAAAAGATGAAATTTTAGATGGATATTTAAATATCATTTATGTTGGACCTAGTATATATGGGGTAGAAGCAGGGGCAGAATATTATTTTAGTAAAAGTTGTAATGATTTGAGCTTAGCTGAATGCGCATTTTTAGCTGGAATTAACCATTCACCTAATTCATATAACCCATTTACAGATGAAGATAATTCCGAGAAAATTAAAAATAGGACTAATACTGTTCTTTCTAAAATGTTAGAATTAGGATACATAAATGAATCTGACGAGCAAAATGCATCAAATGAAGTTAATAATGGATTAAATTTTAAAAAAGGGCAAATACAATCAGGAGATGGAGTTTACTCTTATCACACAGATGCTCTTATAACAGATGTAATAAATGATGTTTCAGAAAAATATAATATTTCCGAAACATTTGCTACCAACTATGTAAATATGGCAGGTTTAACAATTAATAGTACACAGGATTCTTCTATACAAGAACAGACAGAAACAGAATTTGAAAAAAGCAAATATATTAGACCATCTAAAAATGGAGGAGATTCCTCTCAGGCCGCAATGGTAATTATGGATCATTCTAATGGCCAGGTATTAGCATGCGTGGGAGGTCTTGGGGAAAAAACTGAAGCTAGATCTTTAAACAGAGCAACTCAAAGTATTAGACAAACAGGATCTGCAATTAAACCTTTAGCAGTTCTTGCACCTGCAATTGATAAGAAAATAATAACAGGAGCATCTATATATGATGATACTGAAAAAGACTTTGAAGGAGGATATCATCCTGTAGATTATAGTAAATCATTAGGTAATATAACAGTAAGAAGAGCTGTAGAATCATCTCAAAACATCCCTTTTGTTGAAATTATGGAAGAGTTAAAACCAAAAAATTCTATCAAATACATGGAGAAAATGGGAATAACAACTTTAACTGAAGAAGATGAAAATTTGGCTTTAGCACTTGGTGGATTACAAAATGGAATTAGTCCTTTACAAATGGCTGGTGGATATGCAACAATAGCTAATGATGGAGAATATATAGAACCTGTATTTTATAGTAGTATAAATAATAACTCAGGAGAAAAGATTTTAGAACCAAAACAAAAAACTAAAAGAGTATTTTCAAAAGAAGTTGCTTATATATTGAAAGATATTTTAACTCAACCAGTAAATGGCGCAAATGGTACTGCAACTTATTGTAAAATATCTGGTGTAGATGTAGCAGCTAAAACAGGTACTACAGATGAAAATTATGATAGATGGCTTTGTGGATTTACTCCATATTATACGGCAGTTGCTTGGTATGGATATGATCAAAATGAAACTGTAGAATTTAATAAAAGAAATCCCGCAGGTCTTTTATGGGCTAATGTAATGTCAAGAATACATGCAGGATTAAAAACAGCTACATTTGAAAAGCCAAGTGGTGTTATATCAAAAACAATATGTTCTGAAACAGGAAAAGTTGCAAGAACAGGTTGTAAAAATACATATACTGAATATTTCTTATGGCTTACTGTACCAGGTTTATGTGATGAACATTCAGGAGAAGAATTAGAAAGTAATACTGACAATAATATAACTAATAATGTGCAAGAAATAATTCAAAATATTACACAAGATATTGATGCAGAAGACCCTCAAGAAACACAACGAAACACAAATGCTAATAATATTACTCAAACAAATACAAATTCAAATACTACACAAACAAATACAACTAATAATTCTACGAATACAAACCAAAATTCTAATACATCAAATAGTAACTCAAATGTATCTCATAATGTTACAAACAATACAAATACATCAAACAATACTACAAATAGTAATAATACATCAAATAATAATACGAATTCAAATAATAATGTAACTACAAATTCTTCATCTAATACTAGCACTAGTAATATAATTGATGCAGATGATGGAACAGAACAATAGCAGAGTTTTTTTATCTAATAGAAAACCCTGAAAAAGTAAATTCTATTATACTTAGTGGAACACCATACCATATACCAAAAACTAAGAATATAAAATGTAAAACTTTAATTATTTGTGGAGAAAGAGAAAAGAATAATGTTAATATGAAAAGTGCAAAACAATTAAATAATGATATCAAAAATAGTACATTTAAGATTATACCAAATGCAGGACATGAAATTAATATTGATAATCCAGAAGAATTTGCCGATATAATTAAATTATTCTTAGAATAAGACACTATAAAAAATAAACAGACTGAAAACTAAATTTTTTGAAAAGGATGTGTTCTTATAGAAGAAAGGAAGAATGAAATTATTTTATTTGAAAACCAAGGAGTAAAGTTAGAAGTAAATCTAAAAGATGAAACAGTATGGCTAAACAGAGAACAATTAGCTAAATTGTTTGATAGAGATGTAAAGACTATTGGAAAACATATTAATAATGCTTTGAACGAAGAATTGCAGGATATTCCAACTGTCGCAAAATTTGCGACAGTTCAAAAAGAAGGAGATAGAAGAGTTACGAGAAATATTGAATATTATAATTTAGATATGATAGTCAGTATTGGCTATAGAGTAAAATCTAATAAGGGAATCATATTTAGACGCTGGGCAAACAAGGTCCTAAAAGATTATATGTTAAAAGGATATGCTGTTAATCAAAAAAGATTAGAATATTTAGAAAAAACAGTAAAACTAATTGATATTGCTAATAGAATTGATGAAAGATTAGAAGTTTCAGATGCT
>CAMMNR010000108.1 GCA_946498265.1 uncultured Clostridium sp.
AAAGCGAAAGTGGGTTTCCCACTTCTCGGCTAAACGTAGGTGGCGCAAAGTGCGTCAGCACTAATAGGTGGTGCGTCAAAATATGCCTTATTTTCTTGGCTTTTTGGCATATTTTCAGCACTTTGAGCCACCTCTTTTCCTGCTTCCATTAATTTTAACAATCAATTTGTCTATTCTCTTCAATTTCCAACTCAAATCAACAGCAACTTGCTTGTTTTGCACTATGCCCATTAATCGCACCTATTTTCTAGAAAAACCCATGTCCTTTACACTTTCATCGCCACTCATAATGCTTGCCAAACACCGCCCATTTTTGCCGTCACCTCCTCTTTTATTTACTTTATCAAAGCCTTTAACTATCGCTCCTGTCAACTCCAACATTAAACTTAAACTTAGACCAGCAACTAGTTTTAACCATATCTACCACTTACCCTAATTGATAAACACCTCCATTTATATTTGCCCTTTCTCCGCTCGACAACCTTTAATACAACCATTCACTCTAGTTACTTTGCACGCATTTTCTCAAAACGAAACTGCCAGTTTCGTTATTCAAATAATGGCAATTGCGATAACCTTTTTTAACTAAAATAAAAAAATGCCTCTCTATATAAGGCACTCTTGTTGCATAAAAATTCCCCAATTTCAACCAAAACTAACCGCCTTTATACACCTCCGTCACCATTATTCAACACACTTTCCAATCATCCAAACCCCAGCAATCCCTTATTTTATAAGCCTTTTCGCCGTCTCCATAAAATTATTTCAACTTTTTATCCCACCTCCCCACTTTCCTTTATTTTGTTGCACAAAAAAAAGCCACACCTCGCAGTGTGACCATTTGCTTTTCCCTATTTTCTTTTATCTCAAAAAGAGAGACAATGATTATTTTTCTAAGTTGTTTTCTTTTAAGTAATCCATAAAAGTATTAATTATCATTTCGTTTCTTTCAATTATGTCATCTTCAACAAAATCTGTTCTATTTGCAAGTTTTTTTAATGATATTATTTCAGTACCTTCTTTTATTTTTCCTCTACTTTCAAAACCCTCATAGTATTTTATCTTATCTGCAAATCTATAATCAGATGCTCTTATATTTATTTTCTTTTCTAGTAGAGATTTATTTCCCAATTTCTCTAAGTTTCGCTTATCTGTTAACGATTTTTCTTTTTCATATCTATTTTTAGGATATATATGTTCTATTTCAAACCCCTTTTCTAATGAAATTAAATTTTGATCACCATCTTGAAATGCCCACCACGCAAGCATTGACTTTGTAATTGGTTATTGTTATTAAACTCATAGTTTGTAAACATATTTTTCAACTGCTGTAAATCAAATTTATTATCACCAAATTCAACCTTTTCCCCAAGAACAATATTATTCATCTCATTAAATATAGGGGTCCTTAAAGCATTTACACCAGGCATATAAATTGCATATGCCCAAATAAATGCAATTATCTTACTCAAAAAATCACTAAACTCATTTTCTTTAAGAAGCCCATTATTGTCTCTGTTTTGTAAATAATAAACAGAAACTATATATGTCCACATTCCGTTTGGTGCATAATACAAAACAAAAAACTTTTTTAAAATTTCATTAGAAAATCTATCTTCATTTTGGTTATACACATCTCTCCAGAAATTTGCCAAATCTATTAAATTATTAAAAGTACCTTCGCTTTTTAAAATTGCATATTTATTCTTTTCATAAAACTTCCTTAAAGCCTCTGTGGTAGACGTTTTAATACCTAATTTTGCTCTCTCAAAATACATATATCTAGTAAAAAGCTCATCTAGAGGTGTTCCAGATTGAGGATTAAACATTTTTTCACATAAGTCTTCTAACTCTTTCCATTTGTCGATAAAATATTTTTTCTTACCTAATTCGGTAAAATATTTATAGAATTGAGCTTTAAAAATATCGGCATCAGACAAGGGTTTTCCTCTGTCGTTTAGCGTAGAAAATATTCTTAATGCAGTATTTTGGTCCTCAGCTTCAATAGGTAAAAGTATGCAATTATTTAAAATCCTTATGGGGAGATATGGAAAATATGATGAGTATCCAAGTAAAAATTCATTAATCTTTTTCTCAAAAAACCTAAAGTTTTCAGCATATCTACTTTTTAATCCAGCTGCATCTCCTGTTTTTAGTATTTTTAAAAATTCATCTTTATCATTGTCTGTAGCAACCTCAGAATCTATTTTTAATGCGTTTAAATCAGGCTTCCCAAATTCGTCTGTTTTCCATATACATCTTGCAATTGTTTCTCTTGTTTGAATTGAATTTTCATCTTTCATATTGCTAAATTTAGAATAGAAAGCCCTTAACAAGAGCATTAACGTAGTAAGTCTTTGTTGTCCATCAATAATTTCTTTTTTATTATCGCTATTTTTAAATGTAACAATTGGTCCTAAATAATATTCTTCATCTTTGTTAAATTTGTCTTTGTTGTCATCTGGAAATGCAAATTCAAAAATATCCTCCCATAAAGTTTGACACTCTTCTTCTCCCCACGCATAAGGTCTTTGATAATCTGGTATTAAAAAGTCAGATTTTTTATCTTCAAATAATTTTTTAATTGAACTTTAATCTATATTTAACTTTGACATATTTTTCTCCTGTTAACATAAAAAGTATAACATATATTTTTTGTTTTTGTATAAAATTACATAATAAATATTAACATTTTTTGAAAACACTTGCAAAATATTTTTATAAGAGTTAAAACACATTCAACACTTGGAGGGCTTATGAAAATGAAACTCTTGTAGAATTTATTAAGGAAAAATATTATGAACAAAAAATGTCAGCTGAATATAAACTTCAACTGACAAAAATTGTGGAACTTGAAAAGAAATTCACCAAAGAATTTTCAAAAGATAAATGGCGTGAATACTTTAACCTTGACCTAGCAGTAGGTAAACTTCACTTTATTGAAATTGAGTAAATTATTGGGTTTGTTATTGAAACTGTGAAATCATTAATGTAAATTAATCTTCATTCATCATATATTCAGCCTGTTTAATAACATCGGATGTTGCTTCTTCACGATATTCTGGTGGATAACCATATTTCCTTAAACATTCTTTAATCTTTATTCTCATTTGAGCTCTTGTTGCCTGTTTTATACTCCAGTCGGTAGTTGTTGCATAAGTTTCAACAATATCTTTTAACTCATGAGCAATAAGTTTTAATGTTTCATCACTTAGCAATTCTTGAGCAGATTTATCGCGAATTAAGGCATCATAGAAAGCTCTTTCTCGGCCACTAATTCCCAGTTTATTTGCTTCTTTTTCATCTCTAACAAGTTCACCAGCAAAATTTACTAATTGAACAATAGTCGTTTCAGCAACAAATCTTTCATCTCTATCATTGTATTGTTCTAATATTCTTCTTAACTTTTTGCTGTATTCTTGAGATTTAAAATAGTTGTTTTTTCTACTTTCAGCAATAGCTCTTTCAAGCAATTTCTTAATAATTTGAACAAATACTAATGGTGGATTTTTCTTTCTTAATTCTTCTATCTTTTCTTTGCTTAAAAGTTCAATAACATTTATTGAATCGTCTTGTTGTTTAGTTAAAACTTTGACTTCATCACCCTTAATGGCATCAGCAAGTAAGTTTTTTACATATTCATTCATTTCCCCAATAGAAACAGTGCTCGTTCTTACCCTTAATTTTAACAAATAACTTCTAATAGCAAGGTAGTAAAGAACATCTTTTTTCTCTTCTTCTGTTAGAATTCCGCCACACACAACAAATGCTTGCTTAATTGATATAGACAAATCTTGCATGAACGAATCTTCACGTTTTTTGTTTTCTAAAATAAATTGAGCACCTTGTTGTATTGACTTAAATCTTGTTAAAGAGTCTTTAGCACTAAAGCCAGATTTGTCAACTTTATAAAACAATTCATTTAATATACTTAATTTTTCTTTTAATAAATTGTAGATTTCTTTTTTAACATCTTGACAGTTTTCTTGTCTATCTCTATCGGTATATGCAGTTAATGCTTCATCCAATGCTTTACCAAGTCCAATATAATCAACAACTAATCCATAAGGTTTGCCTGGATAAACTCTATTAACTCTTGCGATTGCTTGCATCAAGTTATGTTGTTTTAATCTCTTAATAAAATACATAACATCTAGATCTGGAACATCAAAACCTGTTAGCCACATATCAACAACAATGGCAATTTTATATTTAGAATTATCTTTCTTAAATTCCTCACCTAATTCTTTCCTAAACTTACTATCTTTAAACAATTCTCTTTGTTCTTCAGTATCTTTGTTAGATTCGGTTACTACTAAAATTGTTTTTGATTTATAAGAAGGTTTTAATTCACAAATTCTATTATATAACTTTGCAGCAGCAACTCTTGTTTGGCAAACAATCATTGCTTTACCATTTAAGAAAGTTTTTCTATCTTCATAATGTGCAAGTATATCTCTTGCAAGTAAATCAATTAAATCATCATCTTCTAAAATTACTTTTAATTTAGACATTTCTGCTTTAGATTTTTCAATTGCTTCCCTGCTCGCTTGGTTATTCTTTTCAAGATCATTATAATAAGTGTCAATTTGTTTTAATACCTCATCATCTGTCCAAACTTTTGCAAGCCTTGATTCATAAAAAAGTTTTACGGTCGAACCATCAATAATAGATTGTGTCATGTCGTAAGTATCTATGATATCGCCGAAAATATCTGTTGTTTGTTTATCCTTTGTATTTACAGGAGTTCCTGTAAAACCAATAAATGTAGCATTAGGTAATGCCTCACGAATATATTTTTCAACACCATATTTAAAAACTGCTTCCATTTCTTGTGTTTCTCTATCTTTTACATAATGCACAGTTTCATATAATCCATAGTGACTTCTATGAGCTTCATCAGTCATTACAATAATATTGTTTCTTAAATTTGAAGGTAAATTATCTTTATCAAACTTTCCAATAGTAGAGAAAATAATTCCACCTTGCTGAATTTTACTTAATTTCTTAACCAAATCTGCACGACTTGTAGCAAGCATTGGTTCGCACTTCAAATAATTTCGTGCGCTGAAGAATGTTTTATATAATTGGTCGTCAAGGTCAATTCTATCAGTTAATACGACAACTGTAGGAACATTTAATGCTCTATGTTGTAATAATCTATGTGTAAGCATAACCATTGAGAAAGATTTTCCACTTCCTTGAGTATGCCACACCAAACCTGCTTTACCATTTCCGTTTGGTTTTACTGCACCTAAAACACCAGCCAAAGCTTTATTCACACCAAAATATTGGTGGTATTGAGCCATAATTTTAATTGGTTGGTCGTTCTTATCTTGAATAAAGAACAAATTGTTTTTGACAACATCTAATATTCTTGCTTTGTTAAATAAACCAGCAATATTTATATCTAATTTATCAACACAGGTGTCATCATATCCTTTTTCACCATTGATACTTTTCCATTCATTGAAACGGTCAATCTTTGATGTTAGAGTCCCAACTTTTGTAGTAACGCCATCACTAATAACTAAAAAAGCATTATAGTTAAACAATGTAGGAATATCATATCTATAGCCAGAGTTTCTGCTATTCCCACCCAATTGCTCATAAGCTTTTTCAAGTGTTGCATCTATAGCATTTTCATCAAATGACTTTAATTCCATCACAACCAATGGCAAACCATTTATGTAAACAATAACATCTGGTATTCTTGTGTTTCTACCTTCATTAAATTTTACTTGGTGGCAAACTTGGAAGGTGTTGTTTTCAGGGTTTTCAAAATCTAATAATTTCAATAATGGGTTTACTTTATAATCTTTAGACTCAATAGTAATTCCATCAATCAAATACTTATGAAATTTGAAGTTTCTTTCAAATAAAGAAGGATTATCAATTCTCTTAATAGTATTGATGGCTTGTGTAATTATTTTTTCGTCAGAAATCTTGTTGATACGAGAAATAGACTCATACAACAATTCTTCGTTGATAAACTTATCAAGAGTTCTATCTTGAATCCAAGAGTAATCTTCTTCAATAAATTCGTAATCTAAATTTTGTAATAAAGTAATAATACTTTCTTCAACTAAACTTTCGTATTTCATATAGCCGCCTTTGTTTTACACTTATACAAAATACATTATAACACATAATTTCGTATTATGTGTTGTTTTCTATAAATTTTTTACAATAAAATACCAATTTTTAACATTTTCATAATTGACACTAT
>CAMMNR010000109.1 GCA_946498265.1 uncultured Clostridium sp.
TATTTTATTTTCTCTGTTTTTATGAATAACTTTTTTCTACCTCTGAATAGTTACTACAACTTTTTAAATATGAAAGAAAATAATTGACATAAAAATAAAAATACTATATAATATTTTACATAAAAACTATAAGGAGGATATAACTATGAAGATAGAAGAAACCTCCAAAAATCAACGGAGGTGCTGTTTGTCTAAAAACACAGACTGTATATCATGCGAAATAGAAACATGTCCATATATCTATTGTCAACATATAGATTGTATGGCATGTACTCAAAGAATGATGTGCCCCATGTGTGATGGAGAATGTACCAGATGCAAATATTATACAATTTGTACAATATGTAAAGCATAGTTGGACTAAAAAGACCTATATAGGTCTTTTTAGTTTGGAAAAATTTACTTGATTAATTATGTTTAATTGTATATAATAAGTAAAAAAATGAAAATTCAGAGAAATTCACAAGGAGGAATTAAAATGGATTTTAGAAGAAAAGCGGTAGAGTTATATAATCAAGGAAAATCAATAGAAGAAATAAGTAATAGTATAGGATTTCATATTGAAGATGATACAATTAAAAAATGGACAAATGAAGATAAAGTAAAAAATTTTAAAATATTTGTATATAAATTAAATAAAAAACAAATGAAAGAAAAGGACAAAGACAAAAGAAGAATAATATTATTACAATTAAAACAAGAATTAGAGAAAATATTAGAGATATTACCTAATGATATAGATATGAAAACAAAACTAATGTATACATATATAAACCTAGGAGAAATTGAAAATGCTAAAAAACTAGGAAATGAATTAACTAAAAATGCACAATCAAAAGAAATATTAAATGGATTATCAATTATAGAAGAAAAATTAGAAAATTATGATATAGCAATTGAATATATAGAAAAAATACTAACAGAAGAACCAAATAATGAAGCACTAAGAAAGAAAATAGCAAGAATACAAGCAAAAAAAGAAAAAACAAAGATTTTTGATGAAAAAGATGCAATATATAGAGAAATTGCTACATTGGAAAAAAGCGTAAAATTTTTAATTGAAAAACAGCAAGAGCAAAAAATACAAATAGGAGAAGATTTTGATAAGGAAAAAATAACAGGAAAAGTATATGTAGAAACATACAAGAAAATAATAGAATTAGCCAATAATATATTAGAAAAATATCCAGAGGAAATTATAGCAAGAGAAAAACTAGTAAAAGCATTATTTATTACAAATCAAAATGAAGAAGCAAAACAAAAAATAGAAGAATTACTTGAAATAAACGAAAATGATGAAATAGGATTATGGTATTTATCAAAAATCCAAAGAGAAAGTGGAAACATAGAAAAAGAAAAAGAATGTCTAGAAAAAATATTAGAAAAATCACCTAAAGGAAGCCAAGTAAGAATACAACAAAGATTAGAAAAGATAAAAAACATTATAGAACAACAAAATGAACAAAAACAATTAGAAGAAAAATTAAAAGAAAATTATACAGAAGAAACAAGACAACAATTTATAAATACAATATATACAGAATTTTTGGAGGGGAAAGTTACAAGTAAGAATATAGATGATATAATTGAAAAAGCAAAAAAATATCCAAATTTTAACAATAGTATAATCATATTGGCAGATATAAAATCAAAAATTACAGGAAATAGACAAGATAAGATAAATGAACTAGACAAATATATAGATGAAGAATATTCAATAACACCTGAAGAATATTCAAATGTACTAGATGAAATATCAGGTACAAGAAGACAAATAGAGGAAGATAAAGAAATTGAGCGATATTTAGAGGATAAAGACAAACAAGAAAAAATAAAAGATAGCAAAGAACAAAGGGAATATTCTCAGATGATAATAAAACAATTAAATGAAGGAAAAATAACACAAGAAAATTTACCAAAGATAATAGAAAAACTAGAGGGATTTAAAGATAGAACTAGGTCAATATTTTTGATTACCAAATTATATGAAATATTATATGATAGAGAAACAGCATATAAGGAATTAATTAAATACACACATATATCAAATTTATCAGATAAAGAAAAAGAAAGAATAGCACAAATGCAAAGATTATTAACTCAAAAAGAAATTAAAAAAGGTGGTACATATAGAATAAAGAAAATATATAAGGCTAAAAGTCAAGAAGAAAATAAATATACTAAGAAAATAAATAAAGAAGAAATAATAAGACTATTAGATGAAAGAAAAACAGTAAAACAAATAGCAAATATATTAAAAGAAAGAGGAATATCACTAAAAAGTATAGCTAAAGTAAAAAGTTTTTATTTAAGAGAAAATGAAGATTTAAGAAAAGAAAATGAAAAATTAGAAATATATGCTAGAAATTTACTTAAAGAAGAATACAAAATACAAGATGTTTATGATATAATGGAATGTGATATTCCAATACCAAAATTACAAAAGATAGAAAAAGAAATAAAAGAACAAGCAAAAACAGGAGAAACTAGGTAATATTAAATTTAAGGAAGGAAGACAAAAACATTGAACAAACAAGAATTAAAAAAAATCAAACAAAAAGCAATAGAAGAACATATACCAATAATTATGGATGATACATTAGAAATTATTGAAAAATATATGAAAGAAATAAAACCAAAAAGAATACTAGAAATCGGAACAGCTGTTGGATATTCAGCAATATGTTTTTCAGAATTTCTTGATACAAATGGAAAAATAGATACAATTGAAAGAGATGAAGAAAGAGCAAAAGAAGCAGAAGAAAACTTTAAAAAAGTGGAAGTAGAAGAAAAAATAAATTTATATGTAGGGGATGCAGTAGAAATATTACCGACATTAAATGAGAAATATGATATGGTATTCATAGATGCAGCAAAAGGAAAATATCCATTCTTTTTGAGAGAAGCATTAAGAATGATTAACAATAATGGAATCATTTTTGCAGACAATATTTTATACAAAGGCTATGTTTTAAGTGATTATAACAAACACAAGCAAAGAACAGCAGTTAGAAATTTAAGAGAATATTTAAAAGAAGTTAGTGAAAATTCTAATCTTGAAACAGAAATTTTAGAAGTAGGCGATGGGTTAGCAGTAAGTAAAGTGTGCCAATAGGGACGGGCTATTTTGGCACACTTTATTATGATATGAACATTTAAATATGATTTTATTTTTCAATATCTTGTTCATGATTTTTTTCTAATATATCTTTGTGAGTATGAATATATTCTATTATATCATGTTTAGAGATTTCTCTAGGTAGACTTAAAGAGTCTTGTACCATTTTTTGATATGAAGAATCTTTTATTCCTTTAGTAGATAGTATATTTTTAAGTCTTTCTATTAACATATTACCCAAGTAAGTAGTTGAATCTCTTCTTCTTAAAACCTCTGAAAATTCACCAACTAAATTTTTTTGATGTATACTAGCTGTAGAGAAAGATGTATGACCAGAACTACATACATTCATATATGGTGAAATAAACTTTGCTAATCCAAATAAATATGAATCAGTATCAGAAGAATGATTATCAGAAAAATGCATAGTATCCTTTATTTTTATATGATTAGCTAATTCTTTGATTTTTTCTGATTTCATATATCTATGACCTTCTGGAGTTCTTAAAAATTCTTTTTTCTCTTGTTCTGAATTGAATTTTGGAACTTCAATATCAGAAACTAAACTGTCTACTGGTATCGCGTTTAATTTTTTTAAATAGAAGTCTAAAGGTTTATCATCTTTTGGATTTGATAATTCAAAGAAAGAATCTATATTAAATTGTTTACCTGCAACACCACTATGAAAAGCAGAACCTTTTTTAGCTTCATAATATCTTTGATTTGGTTGAGCCTGTAATTCTACTTTACCAAATGGTGTATTTAACTCATAATAAATTGCTGCAAAACCATTTGGCTTTTTAGAGTCTTTTTTAAACTCAGCCTTTACGTTTAAAGCTTTCAACAAAGGGCTGTTTAGAACAACAGGTAAAGTTTCTCTTAAAATTTCATATTCTAATTTATCACTTAATCTAAATTTCAAATCTTTTATTAATAAATTAAGGTCTTCAGTTTGATATTTAGAAATACTACTAGAGAAATTAGCAGTTTCCAATTTTTCTTGATATATGTTATCTAATTTTTCTAATTCTGTTGAATATGGAATTGTTCTTTCAAGTGTAAATTCTGGATAAGTAGAATCTACTAACCTTTCAAGTAATTCTCTTTTTATAGAGTAATATTCTTCTTCATCCATGAAACCATCTTTTAAGCGGGATTCTAAATTTTCTATAAAAATAAGATTTTTAGAACGCTTTTTAGATAATTCATCAATTAATTCATTAGAATAGTCTAAATTTTTTTCATCAGAAGTTTTCAAATGATCTAAAACAATTGTAGCAGCACTTATATCATCAGAAATTTTTTCAGTATCAAATAAATCTTCTAGATTGTTAACATCTTCTTTAGAAAGTTTTTCAATACTATTAGGAATTTCTTTTTTTATGTTTTGCATAAAGCTATGATCACTTTTTATTCTAAACGGTATATAAATAGATAAATTAGGATATAGTTCTTTATATGTTAAGTATATAGCAGCCGTTAAATAAGACAAAAATTCTCTATTTTCAACAGTATTGCTCTTTATAAATTGGTCAGCTAATTCGCCAATTGAATTATCAAGAATTTTCTGTTGTTCTTTTATATCTATAGGATAATGTAATCTATCTTTGAAATCATTTTTTTCTGTTGAATTCATATAAAAACCTCCAATCAAGAGTGATTTAATCTCTTATTTAATTATACCATAAAAACAACATATTGACAATTTATTGACATAATTAAGGAATAAATATATAATATAAAAGAAAAAACAAGGTATAATATTTAAGAATTTGTCAAAATAAAGAAATTCAAATTATATAATGAAAAATGTAATAAAGGATGATGATATATGAAAAAAATAGAATTACTAGCCCCAGCAGGATCATTTGAAAAAGCAAAAATAGCATTTAAATATGGAGCAGATGCAGTATATTGTGGAACTTCATCACTATCATTAAGAACAAGAGCAGACATGGGAAATGATGATTTAATAAAAACAATAAAATATGCACACAGTATAGGAAAAAGAGTACATGTAACATTAAATATATTTGCATGGGACGAAAAATATGAAGAAATAATAGAAATGGCAAAATTATTAAATGAATTAAGACCAGATGGAATAATAGCCGCTGATGGAGGTGTAATTGAAGTACTAAAACAATATGCACCTGATGTAGATATACATGTGAGTACACAAGCAAATGTAGTAAGTTTACATGATGCTTTATTCTGGCATAAAATAGGTGCTAAAAGAGTAATAATGGCAAGAGAAATGAATAAAGAACAATTAAAATACATAATGAAAAATAAGCCAAAAGATTTAGAAGTAGAAATATTTATACATGGAGCAATATGTTTTGCATTTTCTGGAAGGTGTTTTTTAAGTGATTTTCTATCATGTAGAAGTGCAAATTTAGGTGATTGTGCTCAAAGTTGTAGATGGTCGTATAATCTATATGCAGAAGAAAAAAATAATCCAGGAGAATTTATGCCAATAGAAACAAGTGAATATGGTACAAGCATTTTTTCATCAAAGGATTTATGTTTGATAAAAGAATTGCCAGAAATAATAAATATGGGAATAGATAGTGTAAAAATAGAGGGAAGATTAAAGACAGAGTACTATTTAGCAAGTGTAATAAATGCATATAGAAATGCAATAGATGATTATGAAAAAGATCCTAAAAATTATGATTATACAAAGTATTTAAAAGAACTAGAAAAAGTAAAAACAAGAGGACTAACAACTTTTTACTTTAATGATAGAAATAATAAAGATATACAAGAATATTCAGGAAAACAATATAATGAGCAATATGAATTTGGCGGAAAAGTAGTAGAATATGATAAAGAAAAATCAATAATAGAGATAAGAAATAAATTACAAGTAGGAGATTTGTTAGAAATAATTGTACCAAATCAAATAGAACCAGTACAATTTACAATAGAAAAACTATGGAATGATGAAACAGATGAAGAAATAAATGAAATAAGTCCAGGGGTAAAAGGTCAAAAAGTAAAAATAAAACTTCCTTTAAAATGTGAAAAAGATTGGATTATAAGAAGAAAAAAATAAA
>CAMMNR010000110.1 GCA_946498265.1 uncultured Clostridium sp.
ATAATAGATTATTTAAATAGACCAGAAATAAATATAACAACAATAGAAGATCCAGTAGAAATACGAATAAAAGGATTAAATCAAATTGAAATAGATAGTAGGGCATCATTTTCAGAATCTCTAAGAACTGTTTTAAGACAAGATCCAGATATTATACTTGTAGGTGAAATAAGAGACACTGAAACAGGAGAAATAGCAATACAAGCTGGACAAACAGGACATTACGTATTATCTACAATACACACAATAGATAGTATAGAAGTAATTACAAGATTAAGAAAATTAGGATTATCAGATTATGATATATCAAGTACTTTAGCAACATCTATTTCCCAAAGACTAGTAAGAAAATTATGTCCAGAGTGTAAAAGAGAAAGAGATTTTGATAAAGAAGAAAAAGAAATAATCACATTAATAGGTAAAAGATATGGAGTAAATTTTGATTTAAGCGGTAAAACATATGATGCTGTAGGATGTCCACATTGTAATAATACAGGATATTATGACAGAACAGGAGTATTTGAGATACTAGATTTAACAGAAGAAATAAAAGAAGCAATAATGAATGGAGAATCAAGTATTCAAATAAGAAGAATTGCTTTACAGCAAGAATACAAACCACTAATAGTAGATGGAATTAATAAAGTAATTAAGGGAATAACAACTATAGATGAGTTGAATAGAAAATTAGTAATTTATTAAAGTATTCTAAGGAGGAAAAAACTATGAATATGGAAAAAATATTAGATGAAGCAATGAAAAGAGATGCTTCAGATGTACACTTAATATGTAACAATAAACCAATGTTGAGAATTCTAAGGGATTTAGTTCCTATTGAAAAGAGTAAAGTACTTACTCCAGAAGATATGAGCGAAATGTATGATTTCTTAGTAAAGGGAAATGTTGATAAAGATGAAGTATATAACCAAACAAAAAAATTAGATATGTCTTACGAATATAAAGGTATAAGATTAAGGGTTAATATATCTTCTTCAGATGATATTCCTCTAGCAACTTTAAGACTTATAAAAAATGAATTACCAACATATGAATCTTTAGGAGTACCAGATATAGTAAGAAGAATGACATATCAATCACAAGGTTTAATATTAGTTACAGGAAAAACTAATTCAGGAAAAAGTACAACATTAAATGCTTTAGTAAATTATATAAATGAAAATCAAAATAAAAAAATATTAACATTGGAAAACCCAGTAGAATATAAGCATACTTCAAAAAAATCAATAATAGTGCAAAAAGAAGTAGGAAGAGGAAAAGATGTCCTAACATTTAGTGATGGTGTTAAAAACTCTTTAAGAGAAGACTGTGATATATTAGTAATAGGGGAGATAAGAGATAGAGCAACAATGGAAGCAGCAATAGAAATGGCAGAATCTGGACACTTAGTAATAGGAACACTTCATACAAAATCATGTGCAGAAACAATAGACAGAATGATAAATTTCTATGAAGTTAGAGATCAAGCAACAATAAAATACCTATTATCAGCATTATTGAAATTAGTTGTGTCACAAAGATTATTGCAAGGAATAGATGGAAAATTAGTATTAGTTCCAGAAGTAATGGTAGTAGATAATGTTGTATCAGGGATTATAAGAAAAGAAAAAATAAGTGTGTCAGAAATAGAAGATGCTATACAAAGTAATTTAGAAAAAGGAAGTATAGGTTTAATAAATTCATTAGCAAAATTGTTTGTAGAAGATAGAATAAGTTTGGATTTAGCAAAATCTCAAATTGAAGAAAAAAATATTGATACTTTAAATAGAACAATTATGCAAATGAAAATAAAAAAATAGAAGGAGGATATTATGCCTACGTACACATATAAAGCTGTTACAGAACATGGAGTTGTAGTAAGAAATAAAGTAGAATCAGCAAGTAGACAACATCTTATAAAAACTTTAAAAAATAATAATTTAGTACCAATTTCTATAGAGCAAGTTGCATATATAGGAAGAAATCAAAAAAAGAAAAAAAGAAATGTAACAGATATACAAGAAATAATGAGAAACGTAAATACTACTCAATTAGGTGCCAAAGCTAGAAAACTATCAACAAAAGAAAAAGTAAATTTATATTTTGCAAAAACTGAAAAAATAACACCAAGAGATTTAGTTGTATTTACTCAAAATTTTTACTTGCTTAAAAAAGCAAACTTTAATAATATACATGCATTAAATACTATAATAGAAAGTACAGAAAATGTAACATTTAAGGGAATATTAGAAGATATTTTAGCTGGTGTTGAAGCAGGAGAAAATATGTATACAACAATGGAATATTATGAAGATGTATTTCCATATATATATATAAATATGATAAAAGTAGGTGAGCTTTCAGGTTCTCTTACAAATTCTCTGGAACAAGCAGTAAAATATTTAGATGATACAGCTTCACTAACTAGAAAATTGAGAGGAATATTAATACCTAATATAATTCAATTTGTACTTTTAATTGTTATGTTGGTTGTAGGTACTTTATTTGCAATACCAGCAATACAAAGTGTATATGACCAAGTAGGAACAGAAGAAGAACTACCAGCAATAACACTATGGTTTGCGGACTTTATGAATACAGCAATAAAATATTGGTATATTCCAGTTTTAATAATACTGGCAATTGTAGCAGTTATATTATTTTATATTAATACACCAAAAGGAAAATATAATTTTCACTATTTTAAATATAGAATGCCAATATTTGGAGAATTAATATTTGCACTTGATTTTAATAGGTTAATGAAGGCAATGCTATTAAATTTAAATAATGGAATGAGAATACAAGAATCATTAGAAGTAAGTAAAAACGTAATACAAAATTATGTAATGTTGTCTATTATAGAAACATCTATAAATAATATATTAATAGGAGAATCTTGGGTAGATCCTTTTGAAAAATCAGGACTAGCAAAACCAATGATAACAGAAATGTTAAAAATAGGAATGCAAACAGATTTAGCAGAAATGATTGAGAAGTTAATAGAATATATACAAATAGATATTGATAATATAATGAATAAGATTATGAAAGCATTACCTCAGATTGTATATGCAATAGTTGGTGTAGTATTAATATTCTTTGTTATAGTAGTATTAGTACCATGTGTACAAGTTTATATGGGAAATTTCCTATTCTCAGCATATGGGGTATAAAGTTAATCTCATTTGGAATACTTTTATTAATTTTCCAAATGAGATTTTTTAAGTTATAGGAAATTGCATTTCCTATAACTTAAAAAATACTATATAATAATAAATTTGAAAAGAATTATAATAAAACTCAGCTTAAAAAGGAAGATAAAAAAATGAATCAAATTAAGAAAATTAATTATCTGAAATTGAAAAATATAATATTATTTATATTATTAGGTATATGGATTTTAATACCAATATTAAAAGAAATAAAAATTACATCAGTTTTCATAGCTCATAATGAGTATAATTATATGAAAATATTAGCAACTATAGGAATTTACTTAATAATATTTGATATGTATAAAAAAATTAAATCATCTGAAAATAGAAAAAATTTAATAAAAGAATTATTACCAATATTCATTTTATTAATATATTTAATTTGGACATTGATTTCTGCTATATTTGCAAAAAATAAATATTTTGCTTTTTTTGGTACATCATATAGAAAAGATGGATTTATAACATATCTAATATATGCAGGATTTTTTGCATGTGCTTTTTTATTAGATTCAAAAAAAATGCAAAAATACTTATTAAATATATTTATATTAGTTGGATGTTTCACAATCATATTTATTGAAATGGCAAACAATAGATTTTTATATAATATATTTAATTTTAATGATATAGAAAAAGCAGTATTTAGCAATTCTAATCATTATGGATATTATTTGTTACTAGTTTTAGTAACAACAGCAATACTATTTATTACAGAAAAAAAGAAAGTAAATAAAAGCTTATATTTAGTCTCATATATATTTATAATGTATTATTTTATAAAAAATAATACATTTGGATGTTATATAGCATTTGCTGTAATGATAATAATATATTTTTCTTATTCTATATACATAAAAAAGGATATTACATCATCAGTAGTATGTTTAGTAATATTTATTATAATGTCATTTGTAGTTCAAATAAATGGACAAAGCATAGTAGCAAAAAATGTAAGAGTCTTATTTAGTGATATTGGTAAAATTCTTAATATTGATATATCTAAAAATAATATCAGTAGTGAAGGAGCAATAGATAAAAATTTAAATAGTGATGAAATAGAAAATAACAATTTGGATAATATAGATTCTGGTTGGGAAAAAGCGGGAAGTGGTAGAGCAGAACTATGGAAATATGGAATACAACTATTTTTAGAAAAACCTATTTTAGGATATGGGCCGGAAAATTTAGAACAAGAATATGCTAGATTTAATATAGACCAAGATAGACCACATAATTTGATAATTCAACTAGCAACAACATCAGGAATAATAGGATTGCTATTATATTGTACGTCAATAGGAATTATTATAATAAGAGGTATTAAAAAAATTAGAGAAAAAGAAAGTATAGGAAAAGTAGTATTGTTTGTTGTAATAGCATATTTGATATCAGCAATGTTTGGAAATTCTATGTACTATACTTCACCATATTTTTTCATATTCTTAGGTTGGTTGATGAAAGATAATATAAGAGATAAATATATATAAATTAGAATAGAGCACAAAATAATAAAGAGTTATAGGTAGAGTCTCATAAAAAACCTAAATATATTGTATAAAGGATGATAGTAAAATGAATATTGGAATTGATTTAGGTGGGAGCCACATAGCAATAGGAGTAGTAAATAACAAAGGTTTAATACAAGAAAAAACGGAAAAAAGAATTTTGGCAAAAGAAAAACAAAATATAAAAAATACTATAGAGGAATATGTGATAAAAAATGTGAAAGAATTTATGAAAAGATATGATATTTCAAAAATAGGGATAGCAATACCAGGTACAGTAAATGAAAATACAATAATTAAATCTGTAAATTTAAATATAGAAAACTATAATATTGTAACAGCTTTACAAAAGTCTATAAAGATACCGATATCAATAAGAAATGATGCCAAATGTGCAGCAATAGCTGAAAATAAATATGGTTGCTTGAAAAAATATGATAGGTCATTATTCTTAACATTAGGAACAGGAATTGGCGGAGCAGTAATAATAAATAATCAATTATTAAATACAGGTGATTTTCCAGGATGTGAATTTGGACATATGATAATTGAAAAAAATGGTAGGCAATGTAAATGTGGTAAAAAAGGATGTTTTGAAAGATATGCTTCAATGAAAATTTTAAAAGATAGTATAAGAAGTGAATTAGGTTTAGATGAAAAAACTAGAGGCCAAGAAATATTTGATATTATTAGAAATAACAATTCCGAAAATCCAAATTATGAAAGAATTGAAAAAACAGTAAATGAATTTATAGAAAATTTAGCTATTGGAATTTCAAATTTGGTGAATGTTTTTGAGCCAGAGGCAATTGGAATTGGTGGTAGTTTTGTGTACTTTGAAGAAGTTTTGCTAAATAGATTGAAAACTAGAATTTTAGAGGAAAATCTTTTATTTAATGAAAGAAACACTATAAATATTGAAACTGCTATTTTAGGAAATGAATCTGGTATTATAGGTGCAGTTATATAGTTGAAAAATTTTATCTTTGATTAGTCGTGTTTTGAATATATAGTTCATGGTGGAATCCCCAAGGTATATATATTATATTTTTCGCTATCCCAACACTTTACATACTCTAATAAAATCAGCTCCCACGGGACTGTCGCTGATTTAATAAGAGTATGTATCGTGTCGGTCCCCACGAAACCCGCTTAAAATATAATATATATACCTTGGGGGATTCCACCATGAACTATATATTCAAAACACGACTAATCAAAGAATTTTTACAAAAATGCTTGATTTTTTGGTATTTTTCTGATAGAATATTATGCGTATTAAAAAACACACAAAGAGAGTTTTGAAGATGTGCCAAATTTATGGTTCTGAAAAACGAAGAACTTTGTGGAAGATATAACAAAAAGGGAGGAATAAAAAATGGCAGTAGTTGCAATGAAACAATTACTAGAAGCAGGTGTTCA
>CAMMNR010000111.1 GCA_946498265.1 uncultured Clostridium sp.
GAAACAGTGTCAACATCTTGATAGCTTTTTAATTCTCTATTTTCAATATCATACTGTCTTTTTAATAATAGTTCCCCTGTACATATTCCTTCTGGTGCTTTATAAGATGCTCTACCAATATTACTATCATAATACATTGAAGAAACAGGTGCTCTCCAATCAATAGTAATGTTATTATTGTCTTCGTCCATAACTCCAACTTTACCAATATATAATTGTTCCGTTTTCGTTTCTCCATCTCTAGCAAAATCTAATCTTGCAAAATAAGGCTTATCTACACTTTTTTCCATAAGCCTTAATTTTTCAGAATACATTTCGATAGAATTTTTTATCATAGTTGGATTATTCATATATATTCTAGGTATAGCATCAATTCTTTGATTATAATATTCCATAACATCTTCATATTCTTCTATAATATTTTTTAAATTTTCTTTTTCTTTTTGAAATTCAATATTATCCATATTCATCTCCTAATCAATGATTTTCAGTCAAATATTATATCATTATATTATTTTCAATTCAACTATTATCTTTCCTCATGTTCTCCTTTTTTTAGATTTTTTCTTTTATATTCTTCGTACCAAATCGGTTTATCACTTCTAAAATAATCAAAATCCTCAACTGTTTGTTTTGCTCTCCTTAACATATCTTTTATTAAGGCTGCATCTTTAAATTTATATGCCCATATTATTTTGCTCAAACAATAATATGCACTATATATTTTATAGCTTTCCCAAAATGTTTGATTATCTTTACCCTGTAAGTACCCATCAATTACTCCTGCACTTAGACCTTTGCTCAAAAATCTATTATACATTTGAATTTGATGAGTATCTTGATATGAATAATCAATATCTGAATTTCCAAAATCTATTATTCCTATATTTCCTTTTTCATCAATTATTATATTATCTTGATTTAAATCTCCATGTACTATTGATTTTGGTTGCTGTTCTAATTTTTCAATATTATTTTCTAAAAAATTTATTACTGTTTCTGCATAATCTACATTTAGTTTTCTAAATAAAGGAATTTTATTTCTAATTTTATCTATTTTATTCCTTAAATCCTTATCATCAAACTTTTCCTCATGTATTTTATGCATTATTTCTCCTACTTTCTTTCCTATTTCATATAATTGTTCTTCACTTTTTCCTGCTGCGAATTCGGTAAGAGTTTTTCCTTCTACCCATGTTAAAATATAATAATAATTATCTTCGTCTATTTTTCCCATAGTTATTGGTTTTGGTTTATTAAAATCAATGTCCTGTATTCTTTGTAAAATACAGAATTCTCTTTCTTTTTTTTCTAAACCTTTTTTAGGAAATATTTTTATAATAAATTTTTGTCCATCTTTAACAAAACAATATTTCGTACACTCATCAAACCCCTCTTTTATTTTCCTTATGTTTGTCCATGAATTTGATTCTGGTACTTTCTCCAATCTTTTTTCCATTACACTACTTCCTATATCTATTTCAAAATATAAAACTTAAACAATTCTTTCCAATTTGTTTTTCCGTCATCGTAAATTTTAAACTTGTATATTTTTAAATATTGTATTAAATACCAAACTTTCTTATATATATTTTTGATCTTTTGTGTAATTCTTATTTTTAAATTATAAGTTCTATCTTTTGCAAATCTTTGTAAATTTTTATTAATTGTCATTATAAAAGGACCTTTTCCATACGCAACTGGAAATAAAGATATATGTAAGTCTAAATATGTTACATTGGCTTTTTTAGCCTGATTTATAATTTCCTGATGTTTATTTAGTTTGTATGTTTTATTTATAATAATAATGTCTTTTCCTTCATTCGCAAACATAATATTATGGGGAAGCGTACCACTAATACATACAATTTCTTTTGAATCTCTAAAAAATTGTATTTGCTCTGTTAATGTCATTTGCTCTGGCGAAATAGAATAGTAACCATTATTATTAAAAAATTTTTCTATCTCTTTTTCCCCAATTTCCTTTTCTTTAGCTTTTTTAAATTTTGAACGTGATAAATATATTTTTTCTGGTATATTTGGGTTTCTTTTTACACTGTCCCTTACTTTTTCAAAAATTTTAATATATTCTTTTGTGTAATACTTTCCTGGATAAATCGAGCACTCTGGTATAATAATTTTTTTAAATTTAGTAGGTTTATTAATTAATAGTATCCTATCATCTGAGATACCAAACAAATTTAAAAATTCTTTATAATTTCCATCTATCTTAGTATGCTCATCATTTATCATTGTTGTAAAAACAATTTTAGCTTTATTTTCGCTATTATCTTCTAGTAAATACCATAACCTTGATACTATATCTATAATAAAGTGTCCCCAATGTTTATAAAAAAAATTTCCATATATTACTGTTTCATTATCATATTCAATTTTTTCATTTTCTATATCATATTTACCATATACTCTATTTTTCATATTATATGCTAATTGTGCTGAAGACTCTATATAATTAAGTTCTTTATCTATAACTCCTCCTGCACCTTTTGAAGTATTATATTTATTTGTATTTAAAACTGGAAGAATTATCCCATCTTCAACTTCAGTTACACTAAGCTCTTTATTTAGGAAATAATCCTCTTGGGAAATCTCCTCGTATTCTTTTTTCATAAAATCATCTATATATTTTAGGTTATTTCTTTTCATCATAAAATAATTCATTACCTTTCAAATATTATATTACTAGAAAACAATAAATCTTTTATATTTTTTTCTTTATTATTTAAAAAGTAATTAAAAAATTTATAATTCTTAATTTTGTCTTCTGGTTCATATTCAATTACATTATTTATTAAAAAAACTCTGCAGAATAACTTAAATATAAATTCATTTTTTATATTTTCTTTTATCTTATATTCATCAAATATTCTTTCTATCTCATCATACCATAGCAGAATCATCTCTTTTTTTAAATTTCTTACTTTTTTTAATTCTTCTGGTTTTAATTTATCGTTCATGTAAAGAGTAAGCCATGGACAATACTTATAAACCAAATAATCCTCTCTTGCATAAAAATGCCAATAGAATGTAGCAAAATCATCTAATAAAGGATTAAAATCGAATGTATCTATATCCCAAAAGATTCCGTCTAATGAAAAATTAAAATCATGAAAATCTCCATGTGAGTAAGTAGTTACAGTTAAGTTTTTCTCTTTTAAATAGTCATATATATTATCTAAAAATCCTTTTAGATTTTCATATGCTTCTGGACAATATTTTAATACATCATCATATAGTTTTTCAAAGTTATCTCCATAATACTTTTTCTTTCTTGGATCTACTGTTATTCTTCCCCAAAACCATCTATCTGCACTTTTAGTTCCATCCATTTTTTCGATATTATAATTTTTTTTCATTAATTTTATCTTATTATTAAAAAATTCTTCTAATTTTCTCTTTTTTGTTTCAAAATTTATTTCTGAATTTCTTAAATAGTTGAAAGCATTAATTTTAGGTGCTGGTATATACTTATATAAATTTATAATTTCTTCATCATTGTTTTTTAATTCTCCTAATTTCTCGATAATTGAGAAATTAGGTTTTATCATTTCTTTTATGTATTCTTCATCTTCAACATATGAATTATTCTTTACAATTTTAAAATAATATTTATTATTATTATATTTTATTATACCAGTACTATATTTATTTTTTTCTCTTCTTGTTTCATAAAATTCAAATTTTTCTGTATCAAATTTTTGATTATCACAACTTTCTTTAATTAATTCCATGACCTTAATATACTCATTTTCCATATAAATATTTTCCCCCTTTTATCTTTCTTCTAATTCTGAATCTTCTTTTAGGCTTTTTTCTTTTTTCCTTTCATTTAGCAATTCTGTTCTCTCCTTTGTATAATAGATATCTAATGTATGCATTGCTCTAGTTATTGCTACATATAATAATTTAGCATCTAATTCATTATTTCCATATTGCTCTTTTCCTGCATCCGGTAATATAACAGAATCAAATTCTAACCCCTTTACTAAATATGATGGAATAATACTTACTCCCCCATTATATTCTTTAGATTTATCTGAAATTAGAGTAGCATCTATTCCTTTTTTGGTTATCTTTTTATATAAATCTTTTGCTTCCTGTAATGTTTTAGTTATTACTGCTATATTAGTTCGTTTATCTTGTACCAACTCATTAATTCTATTAGCAATTGTTATAGCCAGTTGTTTTTCTTCTTGTTTAGTAACTGTAACTGGATCTCCTTCTCTTATTACTGGCTCAGCTAATTTTGTATGTATTCGGTCCCTAATTTTATCAATAACATCGTTTCCTTTTTCCATGATCTCCATTGTGGTACGATAACTTTTACTTAAATCTAAAATGTTAGCTTTTCCATCAAATATCCTGTCATTAATTTCTGTCCAGTCATTAGTTCCTCTGTATGAATAGATTCCTTGTGAAATATCGCCTAAAATTGTCATTGAATCGCTTTTTAATATATCCTTTAATACAAAAAATTGAAACGGACTATAATCCTGAGCCTCATCTACAACTATATGTTTAGGATATATTTGATTATTTTTTATTTGTTTTTCATTGCCTCTTATTTTACTAGCTATATACATAAGTGGGGCTAAATCTTCATACTCTACTTGTTTATTCTTCTTGCTTAAAACCCCATCCTGTACGCCTTTTATAATTTTCTCATCTATATCCAACCCTTGAGCATATTGTGGTAGTTTTGAAATAAAATCTCTGTAATATACTAAAGGATTAGGTTTTTTTACTCTTTTTACATAATCATCTATTAATTTTTTTCCGTTATTTTTTAACATTTCTAATGGTTCATCATATTTTTCAAATATTTCTAATCTTTTTTTCTTATATTCGTCTTGTGGTAAACTTTTATCTAAACTTTCAATTTCTTTTGTTCTTTGCTTTCTTATCATATCTTCAATCAAATCTTGATTATTTTCAAAAAACATCTTTAATCTTGCTTTAAACATTTTTAGCTTTTCTTCCAATGCTTTCCCTTTTAGGCACTCTTTAAAATTTTCAACTAACTTTTCATGTCTTAATATTGTTATATCACCTGCTTTTAAATCACCTTCTGGTAAATAATGTTCTTCAATATTTTGTAAATATTTATCCAATATTTCTTTAAATTCTAATGATGATTTAAAAGTAGAAATCGCTTGTTCACCCTCATTTTTTTTGTCTTCTCCATGATTGTTTATCATATTAGCTAATTTATCCGTAGAACTTTCTACTTTGATTCCAGCATCTATAATTTGTTCCGCAAATTCTTCAAAAGTACATTGATTTACATCATTAACTCCCAAATCTGGCAATATATTAGATATATAATCTAGGAAAAACTTATTTGGTGCAATTATCATAAAATCTTTTGACTGCAATTGTTTAGCATATGTATAAGCTAAATAAGCTATTCTATGTAAAGCAACTGTTGTTTTACCACTTCCTGCAACTCCCTGTACTATTAATGGTCTGTTTAAAGGTGCTCTAATTATTGCATTTTGTTCAGTTTGAATTGTAGAAATAATATTTTTTAACCTTACTTCTGAGTTTGACGTTAAATATGGTTTTAATAGTTCATCACTAGCACTAATATCAATATCTGAAAAACCTTCCAATCTTCCTTGTTCAATTTCAAATAATCTCTTAAGTAATAAATCTCCTTGTATATTGCCAGCAGGTGCATCATAGCTTACTTTTCCTAATCTACCATCATAATATAAGCTGGCAATTGGTGCTCTCCAGTCTACAACAATTAAATTATTACTATCATCATCAACATTTGCTTTACCAATATAAATTTTACTTGCTTCTTTTGCACTTGTTTCTTTGAAATCAATTCGTGCAAAATATGGCTTATCTTTTGAACTTTCTAAATTTCTTTTTCTATCTAAATACATTTTTTGCAAATTTGCTTGCGTATATGGATCCGTTGTATTTTCATGTAAATGTTCTATAGTACTTGTTATTGTTTCAATTTGTTCTTTCACAATTTCTATTGTATCTTTTAATCTCTTTTCTTCTGCAAGTTTTACATCTGCTTCTTTTTCCATTTTTCACTCCTTATTATTTG
>CAMMNR010000112.1 GCA_946498265.1 uncultured Clostridium sp.
GCATCTACTTCTAATTCTTTTCCTGTTATATATTTATCTACTAATACAGGTTGTTCTGTATTAATTTCAACAGCTGTTTTCAAATATTTTTCTAGTGCTTTTTGATTAGAAACAATTTGCATAGCTCTTCCACCTAATACATAACTTGGTCTTACTAAAACTGGATACCCAATTTCTTTAGCAACTTTTATTCCATCTTCTATATTGGTTACTGCTTCTCCTCTTGGTTGTAATAATTCTAAGTCTTTCATAACTCTTTCAAAAGCATCTCTGTTTTCTGCTTTTTCAATGGCATTCACATCTGTACCAATAATTTTAACACCTAATTTTGAAAGTGGTCCTGCAAGGTTAATAGCTGTTTGTCCACCTAGTGCTGCTACGACTCCTTCTGGTTTTTCTAACTCTACAATATTCATGACATCTTCTACAGTTAGTGGTTCAAAATATAGCTTATCACTCGTTGTATAGTCTGTTGAAACTGTTTCTGGATTGTTATTGATAATGATTGCTTCATATCCTGCTTCTTTAATTGTTTTTACTGCATGTACTGTAGAATAGTCAAATTCTACACCTTGTCCAATTCTAATTGGTCCTGCTCCTAATACAATGATTTTTTTCTTATCACTTATGATAGATTCATTTTCTTCTTCATATGTTGAATAGAAATATGGTACATAACTTTCAAACTCACTACTACAAGTATCTATCATTTTGTATACAGGATATATGTTGTTTTTCTTTCTTAATTCATAAATATCGTTTTCTTTTTTCTTCCATACTTTTGCAATATATTTATCACTAAATCCCATTTTCTTAACAGTTTTTAATGTATCAATATCTCCTACATTTTTCTTTAACACTTTTTCCATTTCAACAATATTTTTAATTTTCTCTAAGAAAAACATATCAATTTTTGTTATATCATAAATTAATCCTAAATCGACATCTCTTCTTATTAATTCTGCAATCGCATAGATTCTATCATCTGTTCCATCTTTTATATATGTCATCATGTCTTCTGTTTCCATTGTGTCAAATTTCTTATGATGAATATGACATACACCTGTTTCTAATGATCTTATTGCTTTTAATAAACTTTCTTCAAATGTTCTTCCAACACTCATAACTTCTCCTGTTGCCTTCATTTGTGTACTTAATTTATTTGAAGCAAGTGTAAATTTATCAAATGGAAATCTTGGTATCTTGCAAACAATATAGTCTAGTGCTGGTTCAAAACTTGCTGGTGTATTGGCTAATGGAATTTCTTCTAATCTCATACCAACTGCTATTTTTGCTGAAACTCTAGCAATTGGATATCCACTTGCTTTTGAAGCTAATGCTGATGAACGAGATACCCTTGGATTTACTTCAATAACATAATAGTTAAATGAATGTGGGTCTAAAGCAAATTGAACATTACATCCACCTTCTATTTTTAAAGCTCTAATAATTTTTAGGGCACTATCTCTTAATAATTGATATTCTTTGTTTGTTAAAGTTTGGCTTGGTGCGACAACAATAGAATCTCCTGTATGAACACCTACTGGGTCTAAGTTTTCCATATTACAAATGGTGATGGCTGTGTCATTATGGTCTCTCATTACCTCATATTCAATCTCTTTATATCCTTTAATACTTTTTTCTACTAATACTTGATTTACAGGAGAAAGTTTTAAAGCATGTTTTAATAATGGTTTTAATTCTTTTTCATTATCTGCAAATCCTCCACCAGTTCCTCCTAAAGTGAAAGCTGGTCTTAAAACAACTGGGTATCCAATTTTATTTGCAGCTGCAATTCCTTCTTCTTCTGATTCTGCAATAATAGATTCTAAGACAGGTTCTCCTAACTCTTGGCATAATTCTTTGAATTTTTCTCTATCTTCTGCTTTTTCAATACTTTCACTACTTGTTCCTAATAGCTCTACCTGACATTCTTGTAAAATTCCTTTTCTATATAACTGCATAGCAATATTTAATCCAGTTTGTCCTCCAATTCCTGGTAAAATAGCATCTGGTCTTTCGAATCTTATAATTTTAGCAACATATTCTAATGTTAATGGTTCCATATATACTTTATCAGCAATGGCTGTATCTGTCATAATGGTTGCTGGGTTGGAATTCACTAATATAACTTTATATCCTTCTTCTTTTAGTGCTAAACAAGCTTGTGTTCCAGCATAATCAAATTCTGCTGCTTGTCCAATAACAATTGGTCCAGAACCAATAACTAGTACAGTTTTTATATCTTTTCTTTTTGGCATTTTATTCATTCCTTTCATTTCAAAACAACTTTTATTTCCTATTTTATTCTACTAAATTTGGAAAAGAATTGCTTTTTGACTAGGCACACGAGCTTGAAATCTATGAGGCGTATTTATATACGTTGATTAGATTTCAAGCGAAGTGTAACAACGTCAAAAACAATTATCTTCCAAATTTTTGATAAATTTATCGAACAAGTATCCACTATCCTGTGGTCCTGGTGCACTTTCAGGGTGATATTGCACACTAAATACTTTATCTTCTTTACATTCAACACCTTCAATTGTATTATCTAAAATATTTTTATGTGTTGGTACTAAATCTGTTTTTTCTAAAGATTTTTCATCTACTGCATAACTATGGTTTTGACTTGTAATTTCAATCTTATCTGTTTCCAAATTTAATACTGGATGGTTTCCACCTCTATGTCCGAATTTTAATTTATATGTTTTTGCACCATATGCTAAACTAATCATTTGATGTCCTAAACAAATTCCAAAGATTGGATATTTTCCTCTTAATTCTTTTACAAGTTTAATAACCTCTTTTACATCTTCTGGATTACCTGGTCCATTTGATAAAAAGACTCCATCTGGTTTTAGACTTTCAATTTCTTTTGCTGTTGTATTATATGGCACAATCGTTACATTACAACCTCTTTTATTTAAGCTTCTTATGATATTTATCTTAATACCACAATCTACAGCTACCACATTATATTTGTAACCCGCTGTTCTAGAATACCATTTCTTTTTACAACTTACTTTTGATACAGCATCTTTTGGAATATCATATGCATTTAATTTTTTTAACGCATCTTCTTTACTAGTTGTAATATCTGTAATGATAACCTTTCTACTTCCTTTATTTCTGATACTTCTTGTTAATTTTCTCGTATCAATACCATAAATTCCTGGTATATCGTTTTCTTCTAGATATTCTGATAATGTTTTAGTATAACGGAAATTACTTGGTAAATCATTATATTCTCTTACCACCATTCCACCAATGGTTGGTTGTTTGGTTTCATAATCTTCATCTGTAATCCCATAATTTCCAATTAATGGATATGTCATCACGACCATTTGATAGGTATATGATGGGTCTGAAACAATTTCTTGATACCCAACCATTGAGGTGTTAAAAACAATTTCACAAATGGCTTCTTTGTTTGCTCCAAATCCATATCCTAAATACTCTTCTCCATCTTCTAGTACAATTTTTTTGTTAAATTTTTTCATAAAAATCTTGTATGATATTTAATAATTTAAAAATCATACTCTCCTTTCTTAAAATATTGTATAAAAAAAATAAGGAACAAAAATTCCTTACTTAAAATACAAATAAAAATAGAACAACTATTAGGAAAACAACTAAAATATCTATAAAATTAGTTTTTTCTGTGCTATTTTCCATTTTTGTTGTTCCCCCATTCGTAATATTTTTTATCATTATATCAAAAACTATTTATATATTGCAATATTTTTAATTTATTTTGTATATTATTTTTATATTACATTATTCCTCTTTATTTTTATATATTTTATATGCAACCTTATAAGATATAAAATACATAAGAATTGTACTTATAATTAATATATATACTCCAAATTTAGTTATAATATTATTTATCATTTCCATTTCAATATTTATATTTGTTTTATTTAGTAAAAAATAACTTCCACCAAGTATGGCAATTATAATAAGCACTAATATAAACATTTGTATTCTTCCTTTTTCTGCTCCCCATTTATACATGCTAGGAATTTGAACCGCTTGTAAGAAAGATATTCCAAAAATACCTCCAATCGTTGCTATAATTAAACTATAATAATCAAGATTTATTATATTTTCAGTTCTAAAATAATTCATAACATTTACAACTATTACAGTTAATATCATTCCTAAAATTCCACCTAATATTGTTGCTCCTATTGCTAAAATATATTTTTCTATTACTAATTCTTTTTTATTAACTGGTAATGTTAAAATATATTTATTGGACTTTGACATTTCATCATAACTGAAAGTAGAAAGTGAAACCATTCCAATTATTCCACAAATTATAGCTGGTGCAATATTAACAGCATCTGTTCCAATTATTGCAATACCACAAAATAAAATTATTATGATTAGTGAAACCTTATATGTTGCTAAATTATATAAATCTTTTTTAATAATCCTTTTATCATAATTATTTTTCCCCCTTAATATAAAATAACATTATATCTTCAATAGATGGCTTGTCAATAGTTGTAATATTATAATTCCTTCTAATTAAATTTTTATCACTTGTCAATACTTCATATTGATATTTTCCTTTTTTGTAAGCAATATAATCTTTTTTATCTAATCTGATAAAATCGTCCTTGCTTTCAAATCTTTTAATCTTCCTTCCCTAATACATTTTAATTGTGTTTATTCATTTAATTCTAGATTTTTCTTTTCTTCTTCTACAGCATCAATTAATTCCTGCTCTGTTGGCAAATGTAGTTTGTAACTAGAAGAAAAAATATTTTTATTATCTTCTGGTAATGTATACTTTACTACCGTTTTATTCTTTAAGGTAGAAAGTAAGATTCCAACAGTTGGATTTTCATCATCACTTTTAAATTCTCTGTCGTAATAGTTAACATACATTTGCATTTGTCCAATATCCTGATGCGTCACTTTTCCAATTTTTAAATCTATTATTACAAAGCATTTTAAAAGCCTATTATAAAAAACTAAGTCAGGATAAAAGTGGTCTTCTTCTAATGTTAATCTCACTTGAGAACCTACAAACATAAACCCCTTTCCTAATTCCAATAGAAACTCTTTTAAATGTTCCAATATGTTTTTTTCTAAATCAGATTCTAAATAATTTGTATTTTCTTTTATGTCAAGAAATTCAAGTACAAATGGGTCTTTTACTAAATCCTTACTTTCTGTTATCTCATGTCCTTTCTCTGATAATTCTAATACTTTATTTTTATTAGATGATATTAGCAATCTTTCATATAATAATGAACCAATTTGTCTTTGGAGTTCGCGAACACTCCATCTTGAGTTTATGGTCTCTTTAATATAAAAATTTCTCTTTGCTTCTTCTTCAATCTTAATTATTTCAAGATAATGTGACCAACTTAATTGCGTCGACACTGTTGTCGCAATTGGAAAATATATATAAAATTTTCTCATTCTTTCTAAATTTCGTTTAGAAAAGCCTTTTCCAAATTCTGCTGTTAATTTTTGAGATAGCTTTTCGAGCACAGTTTCTCCATAAGCGGCTCTTACTTCTACTGTCCTCATACCTGTATAACAAGCTGTTAAAAAAACACATATTGATATTGATATACTTTTCCACATTTTCTAATATTTACCATTTTTTACCTCCATTCATTTATATTTTGGCATACTAAAAAAGGAATGTCAACATATATACTATGTCTACATTCCTTTATTTTTAGTGTTTTTCGTTCGCATATTTATATTTTTGTTGACAAACCGAACTTATTTTGCCAATTTTCAGTTCTTTAAAATCTTGTGTAAGTTGCTATTTATGCGTTCTTCCCACAACAGTTCTTGTACTTCTTTCCCGAACCACATGTAGTAGAAAATTTAGTATTATTAGTATATACAATATTATCTATATTATTGATATTTCTTAATTTAAAGAATCTTTATTAAAAGGTATATATGGTATTTATTGTATTATTCTAATTATCTTTTTTTATATTGTGGCAACAAATTGGCAACAATG
>CAMMNR010000113.1 GCA_946498265.1 uncultured Clostridium sp.
TTGAACCACATAGAGTTATTATTAAAAATATTACTTTTTTAGTTTTTAATTATTCAAATGATGTGTATATCTCAAATAAAGATAGTGTGAAAGATATATGTTTTACTAGTTGGGCAATGACTACCAATGAGACAAAAGAACTTTCAAAGGAAAAATGTAATGAATTAAATATTAATTATAATTTAGTTTCTGTATACCCATGGGAGAATATAGAAGAAGAATTAGATGAACTAAATAATAGCTAATAAAATGGAGAAAATCAATATTTTAGATTTTCTCCTATATTAATGACTAACATAGCATAGAAGCTATGGACACTAATGTAGTAATAGTATATGAAAATTGTAAAATTTTATGCATTAAAAAACGATAGCCTTTTGAGCTATCGGATTATAATGATTACGTTCTTTTCAGAACGGACACTAATGTTTTATTAATTTAATTATAAACTATTCTATAGCAGAAAGTCAAGCAAAATTCAGAATTTTATTCATTTTTTAGTGGTCTTAACCTATATAAACTTTCGAGTTGTGAATTAATCTTGTCCCAGTCATTTTGTAAAATAGTAACTAATTTTCCTTTTTTTCTATATGGATCTGTAATCCTTATTTTGCTAACAACTTTTAATTGTTCAACTAAAACAGTAGAGTCGATTTCTTCTAAATCAATATGAAACCAAAAGTCATCTTCTAATCTTTTTGTTGTTAGTGGGAGAATAGTACATATAGGAGAATTTTTAGAAGTTTTTAATATTAAAACAGGTCTTAATTTATTTTGCTCACTTCCAATATTTATTCCAAGATTACACCAGTAAATAAAATTATTATATATTGGAAATTTAGGAAGTTTTCCATTATATCTTAAATTAGCTTTTTCTTTAGTCCATTCAGAAAACTGAATAGCATCGAAATTATTGATACTTTTTAATAAATTCTCTGTTTCTTTTATATTGATGTGAATTTCACTATTCATATATTATCACCTCACCTTTTAAGTATAACATATTATAGATAATAAGTAAACAAAAGTTTGCACACCTAAAAATAATATTAACTTGACATTTTTTAGAATTTATGTATAATAAGTATAAGAAATTTTATAATAAAAGTTAAAAATTAACCTATCAATTTCAAGAAAGGAGAAAAACATTATGAAAAAGGCATCATTAAAAATTTTAGGAACAATTTTTGCTATTATAGCAGTATTTATTGGTCAATATTATATTCGGAAATACTACAATATTGATCCAAGAATTTGGTTTATTGTATTATATGTAATAGGTATTGTTACAATTTTTATTATTTATGCTATTTTTAATTCTGAAATAAAAAAAATAAAACAATATTCTTTTTCAGAATTGATGGCTGACATAAAAAAAGTAACTGAAAGAATATTAGAAAATTTAGTATATCAGTTACTAGATTCAATTATCAAACTAGTTGGAGTGGCAGGAATTTTATATAAAATATTCTTTAATGATGATTTTATGTCAAGAACAATATTATATATAGTTTTTTTGATTATTATGGTTTATATGTCATTATCATCATTAGTAAAGGTAATGTTAAAAAAAGAAAATTATAAGGTTAATGATGCATATTTGGCCGTAATGTATGGATTACTATTCATAATGTATCTAATAGATTTTACAGTATAAAACAGAAAGGTTGATTTCTAAGGGAAGTTTGTAAACTTCTCTTAGTTTTTTAGTGTGTATAGAATGAGCAACAACTTGTGGGTGAAAGTCCCATACAGCGCCTGATAGTAGCAAACTGTTAGTAAATGGCAAGGATGTCCATCGAGAGGTGATGGAATTTGAAAGAAGCCAGAGTTGCAAAATCTTGGGCTGGCGAACAGAAATCACATATAAGGCTGAATTGAGTTGGGCGAGCTTGATTTATTATATGTGAATAATAAGTATTTTGATTTTATTTTACAAAAAAGATGATATAATGTTAAATAAAAGATGTATAAGAGGAGGTAAAAAATGTTTTTTTTCTTTTTTCAAAAGGTTGATGATTTTGTATCAGAAATGTTTCAGTATTTAAATATAGAATATCAAAGAGAAGTTGCAATAAAAGATAAAAGAATAGATTTTATTTTAAAAGGCGATAATAACCTTGACACAATAGTTGAGGTTAAAGAAACAAAGAGCAATAATTCAGAACTTATCATTAATGCTATAAATCAATTAAAAATTTATAGAAATATATATAACAAACAAAAAGTTAATAAATATTCAATTTTATTTTTCTTTTCTAATGTTGATAAAAATCAAAAAGATTATTTTTTAAAAGATAATATTGTAATAGTAGATATTGCTAATATTCTATATTTAATAAAAAATAATGAAGGCTTGATAAATAATTTAAAAAATATATTGCCATATTCTATTATTGATGTGATTCCAGAAAAAATAGAATTAGATAAATATTTAAATTATAAAGAGACCTCAGAAAAAGAAAAAAGTATTTGTATAGAAGATGAATATATAAGAAAAATAAAAACAATAAAGAAAGGTAAAGAAGGCTCCAGAGAATTTGAAGTAATCGGAGAAAAGATTATAAAACTATTATTTGGAGATTACATATATAATTGGAAATCACAAATAAATTGCAATGATAATTTACAACGAATAGATTTGATTGGAAAAGTGAAAAAACAAGAAGGATTTTGGAATATGCTTTATGAAATTTACAAATCTAGATATATTGTATTTGAATTCAAAAATTATAATGATGAAATAACACAAAATGAAGTTTATTCTACCAATAAGTATTTATATAGAGAGGCATTAAGAACGGTAGCAATTGTAATAAGTAGATATAAAATGAATGCAAATGCTAAAAAAATTTGTTCTGAATATATGGAAAAACTATTGGATGATTTTTTGATTGGTTTAGCAAAATGATAATAAAATTCCTATAATATCATAAAAAAGAGGGTTCCTATTTTAGAAAAGCCTCTTTTTCTATGTCTCAAAAAGAAACGTCCCCAAGGAGTACTTTCAATAAGGACATTTATTGAAAAGTACTCCTTTGGTTTTACAGTATAGTTTGAATGCTATGCTGTTTTTATATTTTTAATACTTTGCTGAAAGGCATTTTCTAATTCATATTCATTCAGTGGAATACCTATTATGCCAACTCCTGCATAGTAAATCTCTATTTGCTGATATTTCTTACCATTCAGCTTAGTTTGTTGATATACATATATTTTATCAATTAATTCATTTACAATTTCTGGTGTTAGTTCTTTAATTTCAGTATATTTTTTAACTTTATCAATAAAAGTCGTTATATTAATTTCTTCTTGTTTAGTTTTATCAATAGTAGTAGCTAATTTATTAATTTTTTCTTTTAAGTCTTTTTGTTCTCTTTCATAATTTAATGACAAAGTTGCAAATCTCTCATCAGTAATTTTACCAGAAATGTTATCTTCATAAATATGCTGTATCAAATTATCAATATCTTTTATTCGTTTTTCACATTGTGATAATAGTTTTTTATTAGAAACATCTTCTTTTCGTTGTTCTTCTAGTGAAGCATCTAATTTTTCTTTTATAAATAAATCTTCATAAGATGATATATAAGATATTACTTGTTTTATATTATCTAATACTAATTCTCTTAATGCAATATCTTTTATATTATGGCTACTACAAGAATGTGTAGAATTATTTTTGTAATTAGAACATCTATAAAAGTCTTTGTCTGGTGTAAAATTATTAGAAGTACAATAATAAAGTTTAGCTCCACAATCTTTACAAAATAGATGTCCAGAAAATATACTTGTTTTTCCCGTCTTAGTAGGTCTGCGTTTATTACTTCTAAGTCTTTGAACTGTATTCCAAGTTTCTTCATCAATAATAGCCTCGTGAGTATTTTTAAATATTTTCCATTGCTCTTTTGGAATGTTAATTCTTGTTTTATCTTTAAAAGAACGAGTGGTATATCTAAAATTTATTGTATCTCCTATATATTCTTGTCTATCTAATATTTTGTTTATGGTCATTGGAGACCAATAATGTTTTACTTCTGTTGGAAAGTTCTGAGTTTTCATTCCTAAACTTTGGTGATACTCTGTTGGATTCATTATTCCTTCTTTTACAAATTGTTTTGCTATTTGAGAAGTACTCAATCCTTGTATAAATAAAGAAAATATCTTTTTTACAACTTTTGAAGCTGGTTCATCAATAATCCACTTGTTTTTATTATTCTCATCTTTTTTATATCCAAAAGGTGGATTGGTAGTCAAAGGTATACCAGAATTTCCTTTATTTTTCATTACAGCTTTAACTTTCTTACTTGTATTCTTTGCATGCATTTCATTAAACCAATCTTGTATAGGAAGAAAATCATTTAATCCTTTATCAGTATCAATATTGTCCATTATAGCAATATATCTAATATTTAGTCTAACAAAATCTTCTTCTAATAATTGACCTACTATAAGTCTATTTCTACCAAGCCTTGAATGGTCTTTTACTATAATTGTTCCAATATGTCCTTGTTCTGCAAGTTCCATCATTTCAACGAATGCAGGTCTTGTAAAACTTGTTCCAGAATACCCATCATCTACAAAGAATTTAGTATTGATAAAATTATTATCTTTAGCATATTTACTTAAAATCGATTTTTGATTTTTAATACTATTACTTTCTCCTAGCTGTTCATCATCTCGTGATAAACGGCAGTATAAAGCAGTTATTTTTTCGTTATTTGACTGTCCCATAACAACTCCTTTCCTTTAGACAGCCGAATAAAATATAAAGTGTTACAAAGTTTCAATTTGTAGTGTTCACATAATACCATATTCGTTTTTATACTTCAAGTGATTCTCATGATTTTTTTGTTAGTCTAAAGAATTTATTCAAAATACTTTCTTCAGCATTTCCATCAAAGTGAGTATTTACTTTGTATATTGTGCCGTTTATTTCTTTTTCAAAGTTCAATTTCTGTTCGTTACAATAGTTATCTCTAAAATATTGTAATCTTTCTTCTTTAGTCATTTTACTTAATTTTTCGTAATATTCTTTCTTTAGGTTTTCTACATATTTATATTCTTCAGATGTTAATTCTAATCTATAAACAATATTATCTTGCATCTCTATCACCCCTCCTTTTCTTGTATTCAGGAGAGTTCTTTTGTTTCTGTTTTTCAAGTCTTGCTTCTTCACGAGCTTTTCTTTCAGCTTGTATTTTTTCTTGTTCAAGTCTTTGCTTTTCTAATTCGTCTTGTTTTTCTTTATCAAATAGAGTTTTAAAAAAATTTGTAACTTTTTGTGGGGCAAGTTTAATAGCATAAAAGTAATCCTTTGTTTTTTCTACTATATCATCATATAGAGATTTCCACTTATCTACTGCATTTCTTAAATTATCAATTCTACTATTAAGCTCATAAATTTCTTTATCTGCAACAATTCCTTTTTTAGCATATTCAGTTAAATTCTCATAATCTTCTTGTTCTATTTCAATCTTTTTAGAGAATTTCTTTTGCTTTCCTAAATTTGAAATATCTTCAATTTGCTTGTCATATTTCATATAATCATTATAGGAAATTTCCTTTTCTTTAACTTTATTTGTAATTCTTTCTAGTCTTTCGGTATCCTTTTTTATTTTAAATTGCAAGTCATCTAAATGTTCCTGATTACTGCCTTTTACACCACGAATAAAGTCTTTATAGCCACTATCAGACATATACTGAAAAAATCTATCTTGTAATAAGCTATACGATTTTATTAAAACTGCTTTTCCTTTTTTATCATATACAGGCTTTCCTTGATTATCTAATAGTTGTTCAGATTTCCATTTGTTACTATGACTTACTTGGTTGATTACTTCTTTTGTAGTTCCTATTAAAGATTTATTTTTACATTTTTTAGTCCATTTTACTTCTTTTCTTACAACAGGAAGTGCTACAACATGCAAATGATAATGATATATAGGTTTTCCATATTCTTCTG
>CAMMNR010000114.1 GCA_946498265.1 uncultured Clostridium sp.
AACAACCTGTATTAGTAGATAAATATATAACAGGAAAAGAATTAGAAGTAGATGCTGTATGTGATGGAAAAGATGTCTTTATACCTGGAATTATGGAACATGTTGAAAAAACAGGAATCCATTCAGGAGATAGTATCAGTGTATATCCAACCTTTAGTGTTAGCCAAAAAGCAAAAGATACAATCATAGACTATACCGTAAAATTAGGATTAGGTATTGGTATTGTCGGATTATATAATATCCAATTCATTGTAGATGATAAAGAAGATGTTTATGTTATAGAAGTTAATCCAAGATCATCAAGAACTGTACCATTTATTTCAAAATCTACTGGATATTCTTTAGCAGATATTGGAACATTAGTGATGCTTGGAAAATCTTTAAAAGAGCAAGGAATTGATGTGGTATATCCAAAAGAAAAAGAAAAATGGTATGTAAAAGCACCAGCATTTTCATTCTCAAAATTATCAGGATTAGATGCAACACTTTCTCCTGAAATGAAATCAACAGGAGAAGCTATTGGATATGATAAAAAATTAACTAGAGCATTGTATAAAGCACTACAATCATCAGGAATGAAACTTGCAAATTATGGAACCATATTTGTAACCATTGCAGATAAAGATAAAGAAGAAGCATTACCATTAATTCAAAGATTTTATAATTTAGGATTTAATATAGAAGCAACAAAGGGAACTGCTAAATTCTTAAAAGAACATGGTATTAGAACAAGAGTGAAAAAGAAAATTAGCGAAGGTAGCGAAGAAATTTTAGAATCTTTAAGAAAAGGATATGTCAGCTATGTGATTAACACAAGAAATATTGATTCTATAGACCAAGAAACAGATGGAAGCTATATTAGAAAATGTGCAACAGAAAATAATATACCAATGTTTACAGCATTAGACACAGTAAGAACGGTATTAGATGTGTTAGAAGAAATCACACTTGGAATTTCAACAATTGATGAATAGAGTATACTAACATTTTGTTTTTTAGAAATAAATTCTTGCTTATTTTACAAAAATACTATATAATGAAAACGTTTAAATAAATATATAAAATAAAAAAATAGAAAGGATAAATGAAATTGCAAAATCATGTAAAATTAGAAATAGCTTTAGAAGTTATTGTTAATAAAATAGCTAATTTAATAAACGAAATCAAAAAAACTGAGGAAGAAAGTGAACGTCAAAAATTAGAACAAGATTTAAAAGAATTATTAAGCTTGAAAGAAAAAGCATATAAGGGAGATTTTGACGTAGTAGAAAAAATATTAGAAAATGGAAACGAGGTATAATATAGTATGAAAAAGAAAATTAATATGACTGAAGAAGAATTAAATCAAGCTTTATCTAGAACTCCTCAAATTATAATTGATTCTTTACCAGATAACCCTAAAAAATTACTTAAATATATAACAAGACTAGAAAAGCCAAATATTTCACCTAATATAAAACCTAAAGTTAAAGAAATGATGTTGGATAATTTATTAAGTAATACAGAATATATTTCGACTTTTCTTTCTATAGTTGCTACTTTTTTTGATAATAAAAAAGGAGTAGAACAACCTAAAATGCACATAATATTAGGACAAACAGGAAGTGGAAAAAGCAATTTATCTGCTAAAGTTTTAAAAGAAAATGAAAATACTGTCATTATAGACTCTGACAAATATAAACATTATAGACCTGATGCTGAAATATTAGCAAAAAAAGATCCAACATTGTATGGATTTCTTACTGGCCCAGATGCATACGGTCATAGAGACAATATATATGATTATGCTACTAATAATAAATATGATATATTAATGGAGATTGCACCATCAATAAAAAACGGATTATTTAACATAAATATAGAGGATTTAATTAATAAAGGTTATACTATAGATGCTCATGTATTGGCTGTTAGTAAATTAAATAGTGCTTTATCAATTCATGAAAGGTATGAAGGACAAATAGAAGCAGAATTACCAACTCCTAAACTTACTGACTTAGATAGACATAATGAATCTTTTCAAGCATTAAATGATATAATCAAAAATCTACAAAATGATAAAAGAATAGGAATAAATATATATAAAAGGGCAAAAAAGTATACACAAATGCCAGAATTGATATTCCCCAGAGAAGGAAATAATAAGTATTCATGTCCTTATCAAGCATTATTAGAGTCTCAACAAGCAGATTATAAAAATACTATTTCTCAGTTTAATGATAGATATTCTACAATCTTGGAACAAATGGATAGGAGAGATGCACCTCAGGATCAATATAATCAATTGTCAAAGATAAAAGAAGAATATTCTCAAGATTTAACACATTGTTAAAATAGTAATATAAAATACTTGAAAAATAAATAAATTTATAATAAAATATTATTGTCAACTTTAAAATAGAAAGCAGAAAGGAGTTTTTTGATGGGAAAATTCAATATAATAAAAGAGGAACGGAATATCATAATAGTATATGATATATTAGACCAAGAACATGATGTCCATATTGTTACAAATATCTCTAAAGTTTGTATGAAAAACCATTTAAATTTCTTAATGGGAGAAGACAGTTTTCATCACCGGTTTTGTAATATTTATGGATATGGAGAAAGTTTGCAAAGATGTTATAATGAATTACAAACTTATCTTTTGTTAAATTAAGATTAGAAAAAGAATTTTCGTAATTTAAAAAACTAAAGAGGGGAGAGATTATCTTTTTCTCCCCTACATATTTTTTAAAGGAGAGTGATTTAATGTTAGAATTTGAAGAAAACAAAAAAAATCTTTTTACTCTTAAACAAAAAGTATTAGAATTAGGTGAGTCACTTTGACATATCTAATTTAGAAGAAGAACTAAAAAGCTTAGAAAAGCAAACATTGGAAGAAGAATTTTGGTCAGATAATAAAAATACAAGTAAAGTTCTATCAAGAATAAAAAATATAAAAGGAAAGTGCACAGAATACAATACAATAAATAATGAATTGAATAATTTAATAGAATTATGTGAGTTGGTTGAATTAGAGCCAGATGATGAAATAGAAAAAGATATAATAAAAAATACTAAAAAAATAAAAAAAGAAGTTGAAAAGTTAGAAATAGAAACATTATTTTCTGAAAAATATGATAATAATAATGCAATTGTAACAATACATCCAGGTGCAGGAGGAACAGAATCGCAAGATTGGGCGGAAATGCTGTACAGAATGTATTCAAGATGGGCAAATAAAAAAGGATTTGAGATAAAAGAATTAGATTATTTAGAAGGAGAGGAAGCAGGTCTAAAAAGTGTAACTTTTGAAATTATAGGAGAAAATGCATATGGATATATGAAATGTGAGAAAGGTGTACACAGATTAGTAAGGATTTCTCCATTTGATGCAGGAGGTAGAAGACATACATCATTTGCATCAGTAGAAGTTTTACCAGAAATAACAGATGATATAGAAATAGATATAAATCCTGATGACTTACGAGTTGACACATATAGAGCTTCTGGTGCTGGAGGACAACATATAAATAAAACATCATCAGCAGTAAGGATTACTCATATTCCAACAAATATAGTTGTGGCTTGCCAATCTGAGCGTTCTCAGATTCAAAATAGAGAAACAGCGATGAAAATGTTAAAATCGAAATTACTAGATTTAAAAGAAAAAGAGCAAAAAGAAAAAATAGAAGATTTAAAAGGAGAACAAAAAGATATAGGATGGGGAAGTCAAATTCGTTCTTATGTATTTTGTCCATATACTATGGTTAAAGACCATAGAACAAATTATGAAGTCGGTAATGTCGAAGCTGTAATGAATGGTGAAATTGATGATTTCATGGAAGAATATTTAAAATCTCTAAATAAAAATTAGTATAAAAACTTGCCAGAAGTTGCCAGAAGGGACGGGCTATTTTGGCAATATATTAAATTTATAGTTATTTATATATAAATGGTAATTAAATGAAAGTAGTTAGTAAACAAAAAAATAGTAGAATGTGTGCAATATGTGGTGTGGACAATAAGTATGGATTACATGCTCAATTTTATAATATGGAAGACGGTAGTGTAATGTCCAAATTTCAATATAGAGAAGAACACCAAAGCTATCCAGGAAGAGTTCATGGAGGTTTAATTACAGCTATGCTAGATGAAATGGGATTAAGGGCTTTATGGGCTAAAGAAGGTAATGAGGAAGAAATGGGTGTAACTATGTCCTTAGATACAAAATATAGAAAACCTGTACCATATAATACTGAATTAATAGAAGATGATGTAAAAGAAATCTAGTTTTCACTAGTATTCAAATTAAAAAGGTTGACTTTACCAAATTACATACATATAATATAAGTAGCTATATTTATAATTAAATAAGCTTTCATATTATTATAAAGAAGGTGCCAATATGGACACAATAGTATTAAAATTTGGAGGGAGTTCAGTTGCGGATAATGAAAAGTTAAAAATAGTAGCTGAGAAAATTATTAATTTGTATGAGAAAGATAACAATATTGTTGTTATACTTTCGGCTCAAGGAAAAACTACGGATAGGTTAATTCAAGAAGCAGAAGAATTATCAAATTCAGTTAGTGACAGGGAAATGGATATGTTATTAAGCACAGGAGAGCAAATTTCTATTGCTAAATTGAGTATATTGCTAAATTCTTTAGGATATGAAGCAATATCTTTAACAGGATGGCAAGCAGGTATTTATACAAACAATATCAATAAAAATGCACTTATAGAAAATATTAATACATCAAGAATTCAAAAAGAATTAGAAAAAAGAAAGATTGTTATAATAGCAGGTTTTCAAGGAATAAATGAAAACATGGATATAACAACATTTGGAAGAGGAGGTTCAGACACTACCGCTGTTGCTGTTGCAGCAGCATTAAAAGCTAAAAATTGTTATATATTTTCAGATGTTGACGGAGTATATACAACAGACCCTAATAAGATATCAGATGCTAAGAAATTATCAGCATTATCATATGACGAAATGTTGGAAATTTCAAGTGAAGGAGCAAAGGTGCTTCATAATAGAAGTATTGAAATAGGGGAGAAGTATAAAATTCCTATTATAACTAAATCTACTTTTAACAATAAACCAGGAACAGTGATATCTGATATTATTGAAGAAAATACAATTAAAAGTATTGTAAAGAAAGATTGTTCTAGAATATCTATTATTGGAAATGGTATTATTAGAAATGTAACAGCAATTAAATCTGTTTTAGATATAATCGAAAAACATAAATTAGATATGTTGGAATTTGATGTTGCAGAAAGTAAGATTAGTGTAGTTTTTAAGAATATTATAGATGATAAAATTTTGGATGAGATTCATAAAATAATAGTATAAATTATAATTAAAGATAACAAATGTTTACTTATGTAAACATTTGTGCTATAATATTAATTATAAAAAAATATAAGTAGGAGGGATTGCATGAAAACACGGGACTATAAAGAATCAAAGCTAAAACATGATTTAATTCAGGATCTACAAAATGAAAAAAAGAAAGGAAAAACGTCAGTATATAGAAATTTAACATTTAAAGGACTTGAAATAGCAAGAAAAAAATATAAATGTGTTCCCACGGAATTACTAATAACAACAAAAAGACTTCCTAATATACGACATATAAAAAATAGTATATTAAAAGATATTCATTATGCTTACTTACGTCATCAAAAAATTCTAGTACGGAAATTTAAATTTTCATATGTTGACATCCTTAATGAACATCATTTAGATTATAAGATAAAATGTAAAATTATTTTATAGCCTACTTATAGGAGCCAAATTTTTTGGCTCCTTTATTTTGTGCGACAGGCATGTCGTTTAGCTAATCGGTGAAAGTCCGTAGTGGAGGTAGAT
>CAMMNR010000115.1 GCA_946498265.1 uncultured Clostridium sp.
CAAGAAGATTTAGCAGAACAAATTGATATTTCTGTTGCGTTCTTAAGTAGAGTTGAAAGAGGAAACTCTCATATTAATCTAAAAAGATTAAATCAACTTTGTAGATTACTTGATGTTTCTGAAGGATATATATTAAATGGTGCTTCTAGTAATTCTAATAATTATCTTGAACAAGAATTTGCAGAATTATTAAAATCATGTTCACCAGAAAAACAAAAACTTATATATAATGTTGCTAAAACAATAGCTAGCGATGAAAATTAATAGATTTATTATAATTCTTAGTTTATGTTTTAGTTATGTCGATTTTAAAAAGGGATATAATATGTTTTTATATTCCTTTTTTAATGTTTAATTTATGGTTATTTACTATTATTTGATTACAAATATGATTGGACGAGTAATAAATAATTTATCAATACTTACTACTTGTACTTAGGTAAGACTAAATAAAGAGAAAATTTTCTATAATTGTTGATATTATTTTATAATTATGCTATTATATTCTATGGAAAATTTGTAAATAATATATTTAAGGAGGTTTTTTATGAAATTTAATCAATGGGAGAATTTTCAAAAAGGTGATTGGCAAAATGAAATAAATGTCAGAGATTTTATACAAAAGAATTATACACCATATGAAGGTGATTCTAGTTTCTTAGTTGGAACTACTGAAAAAACTAAAAAATTATGGGATGAAGTTTTAGAATTATATAAAAAAGAACATGATGCTGAAGGTGGAGTTTTAGATATCGATACTAAAACTGTATCAACTGTTTCTAGTCATGATGCTGGATATATTGATAAAGATTTAGAAACTATTGTTGGTCTTCAAACTGATGAACCTTTAAAAAGAGCTATTATGCCTTTTGGAGGAATTAGAATAGTTGAAAAATCTTGTGAAGCCTATGGAAGAAAAGTTGATCCAGAAGTTGAAGAAATTTTTCATAAATATAGGAAAACACATAATGATGGTGTATTTAGTGCTTATACGCCAGATATCAGAGCTGCTAGAAGTTCTCATTTAATAACAGGTCTTCCTGATGGTTATGGTAGAGGTAGAATTATTGGAGATTACAGAAGAGTTGCTCTTTACGGTGTTGATGTTTTAATTGAAGAAAAGAAAAAAGATTTAGAAGTACTAGACGCAAATGAAATGACAGAAGATGTTATTCGTCAAAGAGAAGAAACTGATGAACAAATAAAGGCTTTAAATGAACTAAAAGTTATGGCTTCTAAATATGGTTTTGATATTTCTAAACCTGCAAGTAATAGTAAAGAAGCTGTTCAATGGCTATATTTTGGCTATTTAGGTGCTATTAAAGATCAAAATGGTGCTGCAATGAGTATTGGTAGAAATTCTACATTTTTAGATATTTATTTTGAAAGAGATTTAAAAAATGGAACTATAACAGAAGAAGAAGTTCAAGAAATAATGGATCATTTTGTTATGAAATTAAGATTGGTTCGTTTTTTAAGAACTCCTGAATATAATGAATTATTTAGTGGTGATCCTGTTTGGGTAACAGAAAGTATTGGTGGAATGGGAATTGATGGTAGAACTTTAGTTACTAAAAATTCATTTAGAATTTTACACACATTAGAAAATTTAGGTCCAGCACCTGAGCCAAACTTAACAGTTCTTTGGTCTACTAGATTACCAGAAGGATTTAAAAGATATACTACTGCTTTATCTGTAAAGACATCATCTATTCAATATGAAAATGATGATTTAATGAGACAAACTTTAGGTGATGATTATGGAATTGCTTGTTGTGTATCACCTATGAAAATTGGTAAACAAATGCAATTCTTCGGTGCTAGAGCAAATCTTGCCAAAACACTATTATATGCTATTAATGGTGGAAAAGATGAAAAAACATTTAAACAAGTAACTCCAGAATTTGAACCAATTCGTTCTGAATATTTAGATTATGATGAAGTAATGAGAAAATTTGAACAAATGATGGATTATGTTGCAAAAATCTATATAAAAGCTTTAAATATAATTCATTATATGCATGATAAATATTCATATGAAGCAATTGAAATGGCACTTCATGATAGAGAAATTATAAGAACTATGGCATGTGGTATAGCTGGTTTATCAGTTGTTGCTGATTCTTTATCTGCTATCAAATATGCTAAGGTAAAAGTAATAAGAGATGCTAATGGATTAGCAGTTGATTATCAAGTTGAAGGAGATTTTCCTAAATTTGGTAATGATGATGACAGAGTTGATGAAATAGCTGTAAATGTTGTAAAAACTTTTATGAATAAATTAAGAAAATATCAAACTTATAGAAATTCTAAACATACTTTATCTATATTAACAATAACATCAAATGTTGTTTATGGTAAAGCTACAGGAAACACACCTGATGGTAGAAGAGCTGGACAACCTTTTGGACCAGGAGCTAACCCTCTACACGGAAGAGATACAAATGGTGCTTTAGCAGTAATGAATTCAATAGCAAAATTACCTTTTGACTCTGCTGAAGATGGAATATCTTTCACATTCTCAATCACACCAGGAACACTTGGTAAAACAGAAGATGAAAGAGTAACAAATCTTGTAAATATGTTAGATGGATATTTTGCTCAAACTGGACATCACATAAATGTAAATGTATTTGATAGAAAATTATTAGAAGATGCAATGGAACATCCAGAAAAATATCCACAATTAACTATTAGAGTTTCAGGATATGCTGTACACTTTACAAAATTAACTAGAGAACAACAATTAGATGTAATAAACAGAACAATTCATGAAAGAATATAGGGAAAAAGGGGACGCCCTTTTTTTTCCCTATTTATAATGTAATGAAATAGTATAAATAGCAATAAAATTTAGAATAAGGAGATACAATAGGGAAAAAAGAGGGCGTCCCTTTTTTCCCTATTATAATTTTGATTATGGATTATGATTTAAAATATTATGCAAAGGTTCATTCAATTGAATCTTTTGGAACTGTGGATGGTCCTGGAATTAGATTCGTTTTATTTCTTCAGGGATGTCATTTAAAATGTAAGTACTGTCATAATAGAGATACTTGGGATATTAAAGGTGGAAATTATGCATCATTAGATGATATTTTTAATAAAATTATGCGTTATAAAAATTATATTCATCCTAATGGTGGTGTTACTGTTACTGGTGGTGAACCTTTATTGCAAGTCAATTTTTTGATAGAGCTTTTTACTAAATTAAAAAAAGAAGGTATTCACACTTGTATTGACACTTCTGGTATGGTTTCTTTAACTGATGATATTAAAAAACTTTTAAGCATGACAGATTTAGTTTTGCTAGATATTAAACATATAGATGATGAAAAATGTAAAGATTTAGTTGGCTTTTCTAATAAATTAGAATTGGCTTTTGCTAGATATTTAAGCGATAATAATATTCCTGTTTGGATTAGACAAGTTTTGATTCCTGGATATACTGATGATGAAAAGGATTTGATTAAATTAAGAGACTTTTTGTCTACTTTGAATAATGTTAAAAAAATTGAAATTCTTCCTTATCATAATTTAGGAAAACATAAGTGGACTAAGTTAGGTTATAAGTATGAATTGGATGGAGTAAAACAAGCTACTAATAAAGATGTACTAAATGCAAAAAAAGTTCTTGGCATTACCTAGAACTTTTTTGTTTTACATTCCCAACAATTTTAATTCAATATTTTCCATTTTATATTTTCCATCAACTAATTTAAATTCCACTAACGTATTTTCCAATGTTTCTTCATTTTGTCTTAAATCAGTTGTAAAATACAATTTTATTTGAGGTATTTCCACTTGATTAGTCACAATTTCCTTAAATGTTTCAGCCATATGTTTTTCATCTTCACAAATCAATATTAATTGTGGCATACTTGAAAATCCTGAATCTCCTGGTACAAAATTTTCATAAAAATCTTTATATAATTTCATTTTGTCTACTATTTTCTTTTGCCAATCTTGTTCTCTTCTTACTACTTCAAATAAAAATTGTATTGATTTATTATTTTTTGTAAGTTTTACAGCTCCTCCTGTTGCTTTAAATAATTTTCCTGCAACTTTTGCTGTTATTGCTGGTTTTACTGTATAACTATCAAAAGCTTTTACTTTTCTTAAATATGCTATTAATGTTTGATTTCCTGCTAATCTCTTTTTAATCATTGGAACAGGTTTTGTATTGTCTGATGGTTGCCATTTACATTCAATCTCTTTTGAGTTTAGCAAATATTTTCCCATCTTTTCTAAACAATATATTCTATATATTCCTTTACCTTCATCAGAAGTAAAATAATATCTTGTTAAAATTTTAGACTTTACAAGTTGATCTAATTTATTATTTAATTTATCCTGTGATTTAGGGTCAAATCCTTTTATTTCAAGCATTTGATATAATTGTCTTGATGTAATAAATTCAAATTCATTTACCAATTCTAATATAGCAAAATGGATTTCATTTATATGTCCTATATTTATCTTGTGTACTATTTGGTTCATTGAAACATATCCATCTTTACCATCGAAAGTTTTTATTTCTCCTTCTCTGATTGCAAATGGTGATACTTGTGCTTTAATTTGGCTATCTTCAACCATATTTAATTCCTCCTTAAATTTAGAAATATCTATAATTTAAAATTATAAAACAACATTTAATTTTTTAACATTATAAAATGTTTAATTTTATCTTCTTTTTTTCTTCATCTATTTTTCTTATGTACACACTAACTTTTTCTCCATATTCTAATCCTTCCTGATATTCTGCCATTCCAACTAAGTTAGGATTAAGCTCTATGAAAATTCCATTTTTATTTTTTTCTGTTTCTCTTATTATCCCATAAGTTTTCATTCCTTGCTCAAATTTTTTTGCATTTTCTTCCCAACTTCCTAACAATTCCTTATGTGATAATATTACTTTTCCTTTTTGCTTGTCTATAGATTTTATCACAACTTCTATTTTTTGTCCAATTTTTAATCTTTCATATGGTGATTTAATTCTTGCTATTGATAAATCTTCTATATGTGCAAGACCTACTACTCCTCCACCTATTTCTATAAATGCTCCATATGGTTTTATGCTTTTAACTATTCCTTGTACTTTTTGCCCTACCTCTAAATCATTTTTAATCCAGTCTAGAGCTTCTTCTTGTACATCCTTTCTTGATATTATTACTGTATTATCATCTTTTATTTCTTTAATTTTAAATTGCACAAATTTGTGTACTTTTCCTATACATATATTTTCTTTTGGTAAATTATTTTCTTGTAGATTTATTGCTTCAATTTCTTCTCTTGGCATTATTCCTGTTAATCCATTTTCTAGATTTACATATAAATTATAGTTTTTATCACATCTTTTTACTAAACCTTGCATTATTTCATTATTTTCTATACATCTATTTAAATCTGCAAAATTTATTTTTGATATTTCATTATTCCACCCTTCTGGCTTAAATTTTAATGAGTTCATTTGTGATTTTCTCCTTTTTTCTTATGTTTTCTATTATTATACATTTCTATTTAGCTTTTTTCAAGATTTTTAAATAAAAAGTTTAGTATTATCTATTCATCTGTTATTATTCATCCCCTGGTACTATGGCTAAATAGTATCTGATTTTTTATAACTTAAGTATAAAATTTTCCATATTTATTGACTTTTTAACCATAAGTGGATTATAATAAATATAGGAAATGACAAATCCACAAACGTGGTTTTGCCAAGATATAGTTTTAATAAACCATTAGCTCGGCATAGCAGAATGGTTTATTTTTTATTATTTATGTAGTTGCTTATCAACCTAGTTCTTATAAAGAACTGCTGTCAAGGCAACGTTTAATGTTAAAGATAACATTAA
>CAMMNR010000116.1 GCA_946498265.1 uncultured Clostridium sp.
ATAACTTAACATTCATAAAAAACCTCCACTACATATATTTAATTTATTATATGTATCAGAGATAATTTCGTTAATTTCTAACCAATCCCACAACAATATAGTTTAATTCATTAAAATTTTTCCTTCTATTTCTCCTTCTAAATGTTCTACAAAATTCATTGCATCTTCTTTACTTCCAACTATTTCTCCATAATGAATTGGAACCGCAAATTTAGGTTTTATTGTATTTACTAGTTCTACTGCTTCATCTGAAGTCATTGTATATGTTCCTCCTACAGGAACAAAAGCAACATCGCATTTCACCGTTTTATTTTCTTCAGTTATATCTGTATCTCCTGCAACATAATATACTGTATTATTTATATTTAATAAATATCCTACCCAATTATTTTCTTTTGGATGAAAGTCTTTATTCGTATTATATGCAGGAATAGTTTCTATTTCTATATCAGCAATAGTATGTTTATCATATGGCCTCATTACTATTATATTTTCATCTTTAAAACCTATATTTTTTGCTCTTTCATACAAATCGTCTGTAATAACTATTTTTGTATCAGCTTTTCTTACATTTTCTATATCTTCTTCTGAAAAATGGTCATAGTGAGAGTGTGTTATAAGTATAATATCTGCATCATTATATTTTTCTTTTACTCGATATGGATCGGTATATATCACCTTTTTTAAATTCATTCTAATTGTAGCATGACATAAAACATTAATATTTTCTAACATATTTAAACCTCCTATTTGTTTTTTTATGATTTTATCATATTATTTTATAAAAAAGCAATCCTTATTTTTTTATTTTCTTATATATAATTTGTTAATGTTCAACCATAATATTATCTGATAATTTTTTAAGTTTTGATGGAAATTAATTGAGTTAGAAACTATTAATAAATTTTATGGAAAGAGTTCATCTTTGATGGAAGGGTGCCATAAAATTTATTTATAGTTTCTTTGAAAATTATATTGACAGATAAACTTAAAAAATTATCAGATAATATTATGGTTGAACATTAATTCTAATCTTTTGAATATTAAGTTCTTTTTTTATTTCTTCTTAATAATATTATACTGGTGATATTTTGAGAAAAGCAAAAGTTTTATTAATAAATGGATCAATACTTACAATATCAGCACTATTTATGCGTTTTGTAGGTCTTGCTTTTAATGTTTATTTATCCAACAAATTAGGTGCTGAAACAATTGGAATTTTCACTTTAGTCATGTCTGTATACTTATTTTTTGTAACTATTGCAACTTCTGGTATCAGTATGGCGATTACTTGTATTGTGTCAGAAGAATTAGAAAAAAATAATAAAGAAAAAGCTTTTCAAAGTCTCAGAACTTCTATGAGTTTGAGTTTAACCTTAGGTATAACTTCAGGTATTTTAATAATTCTTTTCTCTGATTTTATAATTTCAGTTTGCTTAAATAATTTAGTTAGTAAAAAAATATTATTTTATATAGCCATTGGTTTACCATTTATAGCCATGTCTTCTTGTATTAATGGTTATTTTTCTGCAATTAGAAAAGCATATAAAACTGCTTTTGTGCAGAGTTTTGAACTTATTTTTAAGATTATTGTTACTATAATTTTGTTGCCTAATTCCATTTCAAAAGGTGTTGAAAATATTTGTATTTCATTAATTTTAGCTGATGTTATTGCTGAAATCGCATCTTTTACAGTTATATACATTTGCTATTTATATGAAAAGAGGAAATTTTTCTCTTCTGGAAGCGGTTACGGAAATTTCAAGAAAATTGCTAAGTTGTCTGTTCCTGTTGCTCTGACTTCATATATACGTTCTGCCCTATCTACAATAAAACAATTAATAATACCTGCAAGACTTGAAAAATCTGGCCTTTCTTCTTCTATGTCTTTTGCTAGTTATGGAATTATTCAAGGTATGGTAATGCCAATTTTAACTTTTCCAAATATATTTGTAACTTCTTTTAGTAATTTACTTATACCAGAATTTTCAAGATTTCATGCTAGTAGATCTAATAATAGCTTATCTATTATATGTGATAAAATTTTTAAATTAACAGCTGTTTTTTCAATATGTATATCTAGCATATTTTTGATATTTTCAAACGAATTAAGTTTGGCCATATATCAAAATTTAGAAAGTGCAAAATGGATTAAAGTTTTATCACCTTTGGTATTCTTTATGTATATGGACACTGTTATAGATGGCGTTTTAAAAGGTATGCAAAAGCAAGTTTTTGTCATGGGTGGAAATATTACAGACTTAATTGTCACCATTATTCTACTATATTTCCTATTACCTATATTAGGTATTTGGGGATTCATTGTTTCAATTATAGTAAGCGAATTACTAAATTTTACTATTAGCTTTTTACAATTATGGAAACTCACAAAATTTAAAATAGATTTCAAAAATTATCTTTTAAAACCTATTTTTGCTGGATTATGTAGTTATTTTATATTATATGTATTTTCATTAATTAATACTAATTCTATTTTGGGACTAATTGTTAGTATTGTACTTTTTTGTTGTTTCTATTTTTTTGTGTATGTTTTACTAAATTTGAAATTGAAAGAGTTATTTAATAGTAGAGGACATTTTTCTATCTACACAACTTTAAAAAAATTATTTATAGAATAAAAATGCATAAAAAGGGACGGTTCTTAATATGCAAAAATGCATATTAAGAACCGTCCCTTTTTTAGCTAAACACTCATATTTATTCCCATTGAAACTACATCCTTCATATTTTCTATTAATTGATCTATTTCTTTTGGCGTTACTATTAAATTATACTCTTTAGGATTTAATGCTTCTTTTATTTCTTCGTAATTATCTTCTTCTTTCAATTTATTCAAATAATCATTTGATTTTGCTTCTTCTTGTAATTTTGTTATAAATAGATCTAAACTGTCATTGACTAATACTGCTGTTTCTACAACTGTTGGTATTCCCAATGCAATTACTGGTATTCCTAAAGTTCTTTGACTTATTTCGTTTCTTGTATTTCCAACTCCTGCTCCTGGTACTATTCCTGTGTCTGAAATTTGTACTGTACTGCTTATTCTTTCTATACTCCTTGATGCTAATGCATCTATTACTATCAAAAGTTTTGGATTTATATTATCTACTACTCCTTTTAGTATCTCTACAGTCTCTATTCCTGTTGTTCCTAAAACTCCTGGTGCTATAGCACTTACCATTCTAGTTCCTTCTACTACATATTGTGGCATGTAATTTATTATATGCCTTGTTACTTCTATTTCATTTATAACTTTGGGACCTAGACTATCTGGTGTTACATATATGTTTCCTAAACCTACTACTAGAATTTCTCCTTGTTTATCAATATGTTTGTCTATTATTTTTTTTAACTCTTTTGATACTATATCTGCCGCAACTTTTATTTCATCTTCTTGTGCTATTTTTAATTTCTGTATATCTATTGTTATATAATCACCTATTGGTTTTCCTATTGCTTTTTCTCCATTCTCATTTGTTATTTTTACTCTTTCGATTTTTATATCTTCATTTATTTCTTCTTTTTCACTTTCTATTCCGTCTATTTGACCTTCTACATTATTTGCTTTTTGATATATATCTCTTCTTTCTGATGCTATATCTGTTCTAAAATTATACATAATCTTTCCTCCTTATGAATTTAGGGACGTTTCTTCAATCCCTATTTTTAGGGATTTTGGGGACGGACCTAAAATCCTTATGTATTAAATTTTCTTGTTTATTATTTACATTAAATGATATTATTATGTATGTTTTAGATAATTTTTAGTAAATTTTTTTCATTAATCATTAAAAAGGACCATAGAAAATACTATAGTCCTTTTAGAATTTAGAAATATTTTTGATGAATTTTAAGCCATTTTTTTGCTTCTTTTTTTTCTTTTTTGCTTATTTCTCGTCCTAATTTTGGACAAGCTAATGGCTTTTCCGTCTTCGTATTTTCATATGGTTCATACGAAGCTATACATGTTTCGTCTAAAGCTCTGCAGTATAATTTAATAACCATATTAATTCCACCTGAACGTGGATCGTTGTTTACCAAATTAGTATAACAAAGAGAGCAATTCTCACAATATTTGTTCTCTTGTTCATACTTTGAATAAACCATGCGATTTTCCTTTATTAGTGTCACTTCATAGCCTAGTTTCTCTAGTGTCCGTATAGCTTTTTCTTTCTTTTTTGCTTTTTCTAAATTCATATTTTTCCTCCTTTTTAATAAAAATGAGTATTGATATTTTTTTATATTATACAACAATTATGCTGATATATCAAGTTATTTAAAAAGTACAGTAATTATCCTCTGGCTAAGCCGGAAGATAATTACTGTACTTTTTAAACAGCCTTGGATTGAATGAACGTCCCCTAATAATTTGCTTTTCATTAAATTTTATGTTAATATATATGTATGCAACTCGTAAATTGCTGTTAATTCTTTTAACAGCTTGTTTTCCATAAAGGAGGTAAATTTATGGAAATTCAGACAATTGTAAAAGATATTTTTCAAAAAGTTCGGAAAGAAAGAATTGCTCAACCTTATACTATAAGATTCTTTTTAGAACAATTTGAAAAACGTATGGCTTTTTCTTTAAAATTTGCTGAAGATTTAATCTCTTCAGTAGTAAGGGATGGCTATACAAAATCGGAAATCTTGTTACTTTCCGATTTTTTAGAATTATCTTTTATAATAAAGGGTAATTCTAGTCTACTGGAATTTAAAAACGAGTTGTCCATATTGGCAATTCAAGATATCAAAAATTCTAGTGACTCCCAAGATATATACATTGATTTATGTATCTTGGAAGCAATTTCTCCTGAAACCGAACTTGGTTTAGTTTTAAAGAATTTATCTTTAAATGATAAGTCCAAGGTTCAAATCGTTAATCACATTTTTAAAGAATTTGTGGCTAGCAAGCCAGGAGAAGTTGAAAAACTCCTTGAAACTATTGACTTATGTGATCTCAGTTTTAAGGAGTGAACACAAAAAATGACAAGACCATAAAAAGTCTTGTCATTTTTTGTACAGATAATTTCTATTTAGATATTCTTTTCCCTATTTATTTTTCCAAATATTTCTTTAAAAATTTTCCTGTATAACTTCTTTCATTATTACATACTTGTTCAGGAGTTCCAACAGCGATAACCTCTCCACCATTATCTCCACCTTCTGGTCCTAAATCTATTATATGATCACATGTTTTTATTAAATCTAAATTATGTTCTATTACAATTATAGTATTTCCTGTATCAACTAATCTTTGTAGAATGTCTACAAGTTTATGAACATCTGCTATATGAAGTCCTGTTGTTGGTTCATCTAAAATATATAATGTTTTTCCTGTTGCTTTTTTTGATAATTCTGTTGCAAGTTTTACTCTTTGAGCTTCTCCTCCTGATAGTGTTGTTGATGGTTGTCCAAGTTTAATATAACTTAGTCCTACATCATATAATGTTTGGATTTTTTGCTTAATTCTTGGAACTTTATCGAAAAATTGCAATGCTTCTTCTACTGTCATATCTAGTACATCTGCAATATTTTTCCCTTTGTATTTGACTTCCAGTGTTTCTCTATTGTATCTCTTCCCTTTACATACTTCACATGGTACATAAATATCTGGTAGGAAGTGCATTTCTATTTTATGGACTCCATCACCATTACAACTTTCACATCTACCTCCTGCAACATTGAAACTAAATCTTCCTTTTTGATATCCTCTAACTTTTGCTTCTTCTGTTGCTGCAAAAAGGTCTCTTATAAAATCAAATACTCCTGTATATGTTGCTGGATTTGAACGTGGTGTTCTTCCTATTGGTGATTGGTCTATATTTAT
>CAMMNR010000117.1 GCA_946498265.1 uncultured Clostridium sp.
ATTATCAATTAAATTTTGTTCCATATAATATTCATTTACTTTTTCAAGTTCATTTTTCTTATACTTATCAAACACAGAAGTATAAGCATTTAATGTAACAGATACATCAGTATGTCCCATTAATTTTTGTAATACAACAGGACTCATTCCTGCCTCTATTGCTCTGGTAGCATATGTATGCCTTAAACTATGAGTAGAAAAATGTGGAATATCCAATTCTTTTAATATTTTATTTAAAGACCAATTTAATGTACTTACTCTTGCATAATGTACAATGGGTGGTTTAAATAATAAATGTTCATCATTATTTGGTATATCTTTTGAAATTTTTAATTGTTCAATAATAAATGGTTCTAATACTTTTGGAATAGGTAATATTCTATTTCCTGCTTTGGTTTTAGGAGAATCACTCATAACTATTGTTCCGTCTGCTAGTTTTGTTAATGTTTTATTTACATTAATTAAATGATGAGATAAATCAATATCTCCACTATTTAATGCTAAAACTTCTCCAATACGAAATCCCATAAGTAATTGCATTAAGAAAGCATTTCTATACGGAATATCTTTTACACTATGTTCTAATAAATAATTAATAAATTTTGATTCTTCATCAACTGTCATTGCTCTTACATCTTTATCTTTTTTTACACTTTTAGGTCTTATTACTTCTATCATAGGATTTTTACTAATATATCCTTTATTAAAAGCATATTTAAAAGCTTGTCCAAATTGTTCACTAAATTTTTTCAATGAAGAATTACTATATGTTTTAGCCATTTCATTTAAAAATGCTTGTATTTCTTCTGATTTAATATCTTCTATATTTCTAAAACAAAATGGTGCTTTTTTTATTACATTAAGACTTCTTTTAACCCTATCATATTGTGCTTGTGAAATTAAATTAGCATTTTTCTTGTTATCTAAATTTGTAAGCATTAAATCATATAATGGAATCCCATTATTTTTAATGTAAATTGGATTTTCTCTACGGTAATTTAATTGTTTTAAAAATTCTTCTGCTTCTTCTTTTGATTCACATGTTTTGGTTTTCTTTACATTTCTATCTTTCATTACATCATATTCCCAATATCGAGCCATCCATTTTTTACGATCGTTTCTAAAGTATATTGAACCACTTCCATGGTTTATATCATTATCCGTAGCTTATACCCTCCTTTCCATTTTCCAAAGTAAATATGACAACCAACAAATTTGTTTTGGTTTAGTAAAGGTTATTGCAGGGAAATCATTTCTTCTAAATAAATCATTTGCATTATTTTGGTTCATTCCTAAATCTGTTGCAACATCTTTAACTTTCATATTAGTAAATGGATTTATATTAAATTTTTCAATTAGTAAAACTATTAATTTGTTCATATCTATTTCATTACTATTTTGCTTTATAGAATTATTTAATAAATCAATATTTTTAATTAATTGCTCTTTGGAATTTTCTAAATTTTCATTTATTATTTTTTCTTTATCTTCTATGTTCATCATCTCCTTTACTTAATTTATAGGTTGTACCTGTTTTTTCTAAAATTTTATAAGGTATTTCTTGTTCTTTTATTTTTGCTTTTTCTCTTTCTTTAATTCTATTTTCAACTACAACTCTATCTTTATCTTTTAATCTATCTAAATGTTTTTCTTCCCAATTTCTTGCATAAATTTGTATTTCCTTATCTTCTAATTGTTCCTCTTTAGGTTGTCTTTCATTAATTTGTCTTAAGTCATCTAAAATAGAATCTTCTCTTTTTTGGTCTGTATAGTGCTTATATAATCTTTCTTTAATATCCCAACCTTGAATAATATAAGTTCCATTATCATAGTTGTCTGTATCCATTTTTTCGTATCTGCCAACACCTAAAGAAAGTGTGCCACCTAAAGTATTTCCTATAACTTGACATAGCCTTGCCCAACCATATTCATCATCACTATCAGGACTTCTATATTGTTTTAAATCACAGTATGCTAATACTGACTCTACAAATTCACGATATCCATTCCAATGTAAATAAACTCCTAGATTTTTTGTATTATTACTAATTACAGCTCTATCTCCCATAAGAACACCTCTCTTTCTTTTTTTCTGATGAAATATATTCTTTTTCCATTTCTTCAAAATCTTCTTTAGAATATTCTTTGAATAAACTCTTTTCCATATCTTCAAAAAATTGATTTAATTCGTTTATTTCATCTTTTATATTTTTAGTTGCTTTTTTCATATACTTAAATCTTCTCCTTCTTTATTCATTAATTTATTCTTATTAATATTTAATGATTTAAAAATATCTTGATCTATACTTTCTTTATCTGCTCCTTCAATTATTTCTGACTTGTTTTTTGTAATCATATATGCAATACAATCTGTAACATATCCTAGTCTAACAAGGTCTTTAGCTCTTTCAAAAAATGGTCTATCTGTTGTAGTCAAAAAAGCTCTTATAGAACCAGTATTTATACACCTGTTTTTGATATATCCACCAATTTGTCTATAACTCATATTGATAAAAGTATTAGGTAATTCTTGAAACAGCCTTATATTATTTGTTGCTGATGTTAAAACTAAACATGAATAATTATTAGAATGTTTTACATCATACATTAGCCTTGCTAATTCATTTCTTGAGTTAATAGTTTTATGTAATAAAGGACTATCTTTTATTAAATCTTGTGTATTTAGTGTTGGTAAATATTCAATTAAAATATTATTTTCCGCTTTTAATTTTCCTGTTCTATTATCTTTTTCAATCCATGCATATGTTCCGTGGTCTATAATAATATGACCTTTAAATCCTTTAACATTTTTGGATAATATTTCTGTAAGTATCATATCTTCTATACTTGCTTTTGCATTTCCAGATGGGTGATTATGTTGTAAATAATAACCATTAGCTCCAAGCCTATACATTCTTCTATTAATATCTTCAAATCCTTTAATATTTTTTAAATACGGAGTATTAGCTTTTACTCTAAATACATCACAAGAATTAGGAAGTTTAGAAGTTATAGATTCATAATTGATAATAGAATTATTTCGCATATATATGATTCTGAAAGTTTCAAACTTTGGATTCCTAAATACTTGACAAGTCTTTAATAAATCACTACGAGATTCAATTTTAATATTTCTTAAATCTACATATTTTTTCATAGTATTGTTTTCATTAATGGCGTTATAAATTGTATTTATCTCTGCCATTATTTTTAGCCTCCTCACATAATTTTTGATAGATATATTCAATTATCACATTGTCTATATAATCTGTTTTTTCAATATTTGTAGCAATTTTTAAATCTTTGTCAGAAAGCTTTAGATAATATTTAAGTAGCAAAAATTGATATGAAACGAATATATATTTTTTAAAATATTTTAAAATCATCATTAGTTCTTTTTGATAAAATTCCATTTCCTGAATTTTATAATCTGTTGAGGTTAAAAATGTTTGTTTATCAATTACAGATTCCTCTAAAAAATCATAATTTTCAAAATCATTAAGGTTTAGTTCCTTACTTTCTGGTTTGATTTCTCCTCTTTCGATTTTTTCCTTACGGTATTTAATTAATTTTCCTAAATCTTTATAATTTCTTAAATAAGCCCTAATTTTATCTTTTGTAATAGTTATTCTTTGTTTTTTATATTCTGCAAACCAAGGAGTTGTGTTCTTTTCATCATCAGCATAAATACTTTCTTGTAAGTCATTTCTTTTGTTACTATTTAATTGATTTTTTACTAAATCTGAAATATTACCTTTTATCATTTGCGAAATAATTTCATTCTTTGGAATATTTCTTTCATCTTTATTAAGTACATTATTCAAAAGAATTTCATCTTCTGATAAATTTTTGTAATCAAAATCAAGATCATTTTTTTGATGTTTTTTGGCTTTTTTATTATTCAATTTCGTATTATCCTTTCTTTGATATTGCAATATCAATCATTTTTTGGCTAGCTTGATTATATGGTAGCATGGGGGAAAGGTATAAAAATTCATTTATCTAATATTTTCTAATTTCTTAATATACTTTCTAATTAAAACTAAAAATTACTAAAAAATTAATTTTATAAAATCCTAAAAGGTATTGAAATATGCACAAAAAAAGAACGTGTAACTTAAAATTCACGTTCCTTTCAATTATCATATTTATTTTTAATTTATTTAATTATTAAATATTTCTAAATATAAAGCATTTTCTTTTTTTAGTGTATGATTTTCTTTTTCTGTTAATTTTAAATCTTCAAACATTTCATCAGTAAACTCAACATCTTTTTTAGAAAAATAACATTTTCTAATTGAAGGTCTATATTGTCTATCAGTTCCTAGATATGACCCCATCATTAAATCATCTACACCATTACATACATTAATTATAATTTCTGCTACTTCTAATCTTGCATTGTTAGGTTTATAGTTTTCAAGTATGATAAAACAAGCATTATTATCAGATAACATATAACCAGATGTATATATTTTATTATCTATTAAATCAATCATATTCACTTGTATATAATTAGGAAATTCCCTTATTTCTAATTTATATTTGCCTTTGTCAAACTTTCCAGTTCGATAATCATACGCATTAAAATACATATATAAACAATCAGCTTTAAATGGATTTTTTATATCTTCTTTATTTTTTATTTTATAGTCCATTTCAAATAATTCGGTAGAATAAACACCTAAAATTTCGCATAATTCTTTTATTATTTGAGCATTTGGTATCATTTCTCCATTTTCAAATCTACCTATTGTAGTTCTACTTATATTCAATTCTTTAGCGAGATTTTCTTGACTTAAGCCTTTACTTTTTCTTAATTCTCTTAATTTGTTTCCAAATTCTTTACTATTAAAATCGGACATAAAATCACCCACTTTACATAATAAAATTATAACATATTTTTCCATTTTTTTCAATGCTTAAAGTAGGAATTTGCTTGATATATCAGCATTTTATTTGCTTTATACGGATAAAAGTAGTATAATAAATGTATACCTATTTGTAGGTTATTATGGTCTTATCTTTTTATATAAGAATCCAAACCCAAGCTAAATGCTTGATGTTATCCAATATTTTTAGTAAGTACTCCAAGCATTGTAGCTGCTTGGATTTTTGTATAGAATCCGCCCATAAGTTGGATTCCTAAAAATATGGATACATTACAAATAGAGACTAGAAGAAAGGAGTCCAGCACTATGAGAGAGTATGAATATGGTGGGCGGGAGCCCAGGTTGCTAGATAAGGCAACTAGGGGAACTTAATTGTTCCCCACCTATTTAAAAAATTTTCTTTTTGTAGTATAATATATTTGATAATTATTTTAAACTTGCTACAAAAGTTTAAATAATTATATAGTTTTAAGAGAAATCTTAAAACAGAAAAGCATGGTCATTCGCTGGATTCCCCATGCTTTTTCTTTTTATATTTTTTATTATATCTATGTGCAAAATTTGCACATTTTTTTACTTTTTAGCTGTTTTTTTATAAAAGAACTTTTAAGTTTATGTATTTTAGTTCACCAACCTTTATAAATGTTCATATCATGCACATTTATGCACTTATTTTGCACATTTTATCTTTTTGAATTGTTTACATAATTTAAGTATAATTAAATTAGTTTGAGAAGAAAGGTTGGAAAGAGTAATGAATACAAGTGAGTATAGAATTAGCCCAAGTGAAGTTTTAAAAATTACAAACATACTTCGTTCTTTAGGTTTAAATACTTCATCTATGGGTACAAAATTAATAAATAAATCTATACAATACATTATAAAAAATGATATTGAATTTATTACTCTTGAAAAGATTTATTCATATTTACATTGTGAATATGGTTTTAATATT